>CAZSJP010000092.1:0-10114 GCA_964606675.1 uncultured bacterium | reverse complement strand
GTCTCGTTCGAAACCGAGGTGGTCGACGTTGCTGCATCCGTCGTTTCGGATTCGTTGGTGCTCCTTGAGTTCCTCATAGATCAAGTGCCCACGGTCGCCCAGCCCGAGATATGGCTTGAGAAGCAGCTGCTCACACGAGAGGGCAAACCGACTGTCGCATCAGTTCTCCTTTACGCGGAAGAACCCCAAGCCGCCCTGCCGAAACGCTGTGCCATAAAGGTGTTTCGCTACCAGACCAGGGAGACCGAGGGCACCCGTGACACCCTTGCGTCCGACCCCCTTACTATAGAGAACTGCCTGTACAGGCAGATCTCCGAGGCAGTGAGCAAGACCGCCGAGTTGGTCGAAGGGATCAGCATTCTGGGGCCGGACGGGCTCGAGAAAGCACGGTACCCGAGAGAAACCTTGCACGAGATCATCACGAATGCGGTACTGCACAGGGACTACAGCGTGATGACCGATATCCAGATCCGTATATATGACAATAGAATTGAGGTTGAGAGTCCTGGACGGCTGCCCGGCCATGTGACAGAGTCGAACATACTCGATGAGCAGTTCGCACGGAATGGCGCGATCGTCCGGCTCATCAACAAGTTTCCCAACCCGCCGAACAAGGATGTTGGCGAAGGGATCAACACTGCGTTCGCCGCCATGAAGAAACTTCGCCTCAAGGAACCAACCATCGAGGAATCGGAAACAAGTGTCACGGTGTACATAAGGCACGAGCCGTTGGCGGAGCCCGAAGAGACCGTCATGGGGTACCTACAGAACCACGACGAGATCAACAACCGTGCAGCACGGTCGTTGACGGGAATCCCCTCCGAGAATGCGATGAAGGAAGTCTTCTACCGGCTCCGAGACTCTGGCATGATCGAACGGGTGCCAGGCAAAGGTGGGGGAGCGTCAGCATGGCGCCGTGTAGTGAACGCTGTGGAGGAAGCGGAATGAAGGTCTTCATAAGCTGGTCCGGCGATCTGAGCCTCGCGCTAGCGGGAATTCTCAGGCAGTGGCTTCCGAGCGTGATTCAGGCCGCAGAGCCATACTTCACACCTGAGGACATCGACTAGGGCAGCAGCTGGAGCACCGAGATATCTCGGGAGCTTGAGGATTCTCAGTTGGGGCTGATATGTCTGACCCCGGACAACCTCAATGCCCCGTGGATAATGTTCGAGGCAGGAGCACTGTCGAAGAACCTGGACATCGCCAAAGTGTGTGTGCTGTTGTTCGGCGTGGAGCCGACGGACCTCAAGGGCCCTCTAGTGCAGTTCCAGGCGGCAAGCTTCGTCAAGACGGAGATCATGCGCCTTGTCAGGACGATAAACGACGAATCGGACGGGGCAGTCCTCGCCGCTGACGTCCTGGAACGAGTATTCGAGAAATGGTGGCCTGAGCTTGAGCAAGAGGTCAAGAAGGCGATGGATGCCGCTGGCAATCCTGAACCGATTCCCCAGCGCTCAGACCACGATATGTTGGCCGAAATTCTCGACATCCTGCGCAAGTCAAATCGATCGATAGGCGCAGGAACGCCTCCAGATGATCCATCCCCGCCATGGCTGGTTGCCATCACCAAACGGCATGTCGACGCTGCCATCCACAGCCTGCGCGAGACTCGCGCGTTGTTGCCCGACGGGTTCGTCGATGCGCCTCTAACGGATGAAGGTGCCGAGCTCTTCGCGCGCCGCGTCGCGCGGACGATGTCGCCAGCCACATTGGACACGCTCCGCGCTATCGGTGCAATCGATAGTGAGTGGCGGTTGACGCAGGCCGGTCATAGAGAGCTCCAGATGAGCAGTGGTGGGTAGCGAATCGCAAGCCATGGACGGCGGTGCCGGTGGTTGGCGCGTTTCGCTGCGCCGTCGCTTCGCCTCCCACTCACCCCCCCCTCACCCCCTCAACGCACTCCGCTCACACCCGTCCGCCAGCATGCGCTCGACTTGCTTCGCGGCGTCGATAAACGCCATCAGCTTGGGGACGTTCTCGTCGCGGCACATGATGGCCTCGGGGTAGGTGGTGACCTGGCTGGCTCCGGCTGCGGCGGCCTCGAAGACGAAGTCGGTCACGTCGTCCACGTCCATGCCCGGGTAGTGGAAGCTGCCCAGGCGCCAGAGGAACGGCACGCGGGTGCGCTCGGCGACGATGGCCGGCGTCAGCCTCGCCGAGATGGACGGATCGAAGAACGACAGACCGATTTGTTCGAGGAAGCATAGCTGCTCGGGGCGCAGGTCCTCTATGTGCGCCGAGCGTCGTCCGGACGTCTTGCCGCGGTAGTATTGCTCGACGAACGGCAGCACCATCTCGGGCCACAACCTCGGCGGCACCATCGACGCAACATCGTCGCAGAGGCTCGCGCTGTCGTTGAACGCGTTCCTGCCGTGGACGGCACCGCGGAATCGCCCGAAGTCGATGATGCTGTCGGTCAGCAGACCGAGGAAGCGCTTGGTCTTGTCCGGCTCGTCGATGAGGTCGTAGAAGAACGCGTCGCCGCGCATGACGTACGCGGTGGTGATCGGCCCTTCCTCGCCGTACGAGAACCCGATCGACTCGTCCGGGAACGCCGCCTGCAACGTCTCCCGGAAGCGCAGGTAGAACGACGCCATTCCCGCCGATGAGAAGTCCACCGGGTTCTGTAGCGCCTCAATGGCACGGTCGAGGGAGTCGGCATACTCGTGCTCGGCGCTCACCTCTCCGCCGGCGGGGAACAGTAGGCGGCATCCGAGGCCGTTGGGGTGGCCGTAGCTTATCGGCGGGGTGGCCGGACCGGCGTATTGCACGTCGTCGCCGAAAAGCTCCCGCGCCCGCTGTCGGCCCGTGGTGTAGACTTCGATGCACGCGTCCGGCTCAAGGAAGAACTTGCGGATCGGGACGTCGGCGAGGTGGAGGTACGCGAGGTACGTCGCCGTGACGCGCCATGAGAACCCGGCTTCGTCGCGGGCGGTGTCGTAGTTGGGACGTTGGGGCAAAGTCTCCTCCGTTGTTCAGAATGTCGTCGCATCCATGTTGCGGGCAGACAGGAATGTCTGCCCCACCACCGCAATGCCCTTGCGGGCTGGTTCGGAATCGGCCACCCAACACAGGCGCTCGACGAACTCCGAGGCGGGGAGGCATCGTGCCCGGATGCCTGAGGTCGCGCCACACCACCCCATAGTGCCCGCAGAGCGCGCCAACGCACAGAGCTGAGGCCCATGGTCTCGGCCACGGCTCCGTCGCCCCTGGCGACACGTTGGGTCTGCGCCGCAGACTCAGATACCGTCCCAGAACCTCTCCCTGCCTTCGGCGCTGACGCGTTCGCCAAGCTGTTCTCGCGTGCCTCCGTCGGCCAGCAGGGCCTCCGCTTCCTTAGCTGCGTCGATGAACGCCATCACTTTGGCGACGTTCTCTTCCTCGCACATGGTCGGCTCGGCGGTGGCGGTGACCTTGCTTGCCCCGTCCGCGGCGGCCTGGAACACGAAGTCGGTCACGTCGTCGACGCTCATGCGGGCGATATGTAGCGCGCCAAGCCGCCACGAGAACGGCACACGAATGGCGTCCGAGATGACCTTCGGGTTCAACTGTGCCGAGATCGCCGGGTCGAACGACGCGAGGCCCAACTCCTCCAGGAACGGCAGTTGCTGCGGCCTCAAGTCCTCCATGTGTGCGTGGCGGGCGCCGGACGTCTTAGCAGCGAACGTCTGTTCCCAATATGGCAGCACGAACTCCGGCCAGTCGCGCGGCGAGACCATCGGCGCGATGTCGTCGGCCACGGTGGCGCCCTCGGCGCTGAACGGCTCGGTGCCGTTGATCGAACAGCGGAATCGGTAGTACTCGAGCGCGCTCTCGGTAATGAGCGAGAGGAACCGGGTCGACTTCTCCGGTTCGTCCATGACGTCGAAGAACAGCTCTTCGCCGCGCATGATGTACGCGGTGGTGATGGTGGCCTCCTCGCCGTACGCGTACTTGATCGCCTCGCCCGGGAACGCGGCTCTCATCTGCTCGTGCAAGGCCAAGTACTGAGGCGCCATGGCTGCCGCCGCGAAGTCGACGGGTTGCTCGGCCGCTGCGATGGCCCTGTCGAGCGAGTCGGCGAAGGAGGACACGTATCCGACCTCGCCCCCTTCCGGGAACACCAGCTCGCAGCCCAGGCAGTTGGTGTGGCCATAGCTCACCGACGGCGTTGCGGGACCGGCGTACGTGACGTCGTCGCCGAACAGCTCGCGCGCCGCGGGTCTGCCCTTGCGGTAGACCTCGACGCAGGCATCGGGTTCGAGGTAGAAGTCGCGGAACGAGATGCCCGAGAGCGTCAGGTACGTGAGGTAGTTGGCCGCGACGGACCACGTGAATCCCGCTTCGTCGCGCGCTTTGTCGTAGTCGGGTGCCGTGGGCATGGGGGTATCTCTCCTACCGGCTGCTGTCGTCGGTTGACGCCGCCGCGAGCGGCGATGAGTCTGCCACGCAGACTCTCCACGTTACAACGCGTCGCGCTTCCCACACGTTTCGACCCCGCTGCGAGCACCCGTACGGGCCGTCACAGAAGCTCGTCGCTCATGAGCGTCGGACACCAGAACTTCTCGATGTACTCGACCACGAGCTGCGTGCCTTCAGCATGGCTCACGTAAGGCGGGTCGGCCGGGCTGTACATAGCATCGGTCAGGTCCCGAACCAGCGCGACCTCGAAGCCCCAACGGACCATCTGCTTGATCGAGAACGAGCGGCTCAGGATGCACATGTTCGTGTGCACGCCCATGATGACGACCGTTCCGATGCCTCGCTCACGATAGAGACTGTATAGCTCGCGCCCGTCGTCGGAGATTGCGTCTCGTTCCTGGTGGATCTCGATCGCCGCGTGCTGGCGATGCCAGACGATTCGGCCGCCATCCGCCAGGTCGCGATCTGTGTCGCTGCCGCCACCGGGAGCGCTGACGGGGAGCGGAGGGTCGTCGCGCTCGGCGTCCTCCGGTGGCTCTGCACGCTTCGCGTCGAGCACTCGTCGGCGCGCTGGAGTGTCTTCGTAGAACGGCATCGTATCGGACGGCGCATGAACGACGAGAGCGCCCTTCTCGCGCAGAGCGCCGGCGACCTCGTTCATGCGCGGCAAGAGGCTCGCAAGCCGCTCCTCGGCTCCTCGGCACCAGTGCCGGTCCCACACGTCGCAGAGCAGGAGAGCGGCGCGTTCGGGCGCGATCCGCGCCTGCCGTTCGGTTGTCGTCCAGCCCAGGTAGCCGTGTTGGTCGCGGCCAAGCTCCCGCGAGAGAAGCGTCGGCGTCAACGGTTCGGTCCGCACCGCGGGCGTTGCCTTTCGTGCCATGCTACTCCCCGTTCAGCAGCGCGTCGCCGCCTACGGCGTCGTTGCGAGTTTGCTCTTCACTTGAGCATCGTTTGCGCCAAGATCTCTTGCGCGAGTTCCATCGTCTTGACCGCGTCGCGGAATGGCGATGACGTCACGTCTGTGCCGGTCTTGAGCGAGTCGATGAACTCGCGATTCTTCTCGCGGAAGCCGAACGCTTCCCAGTTCGTCGATCCACCGGCGACTTCGTAGCAGTCGTATTCCTTGCCTTCGTAGACGCCGTCGGCGTAGATAGTCGCTTTGGACTCCACCTCCGCATCGACGCAGATCGACGGAGCGTGCATCTGCACCCGGAACACACGTCGGCCACTCGACCATGAGTTCATCGTGACGCCTGTGGCGCCCGAGTCGAAGTGCACCATCGCGGCGATCCAGTTGATATCGGGGGAGCCCACGCGCCGGCAGTGGCTGTCCACCGCGATCACTTCGCCGCCGCACATCCACCGCAGCGTGTCGATGGAGTGGATACAGTCTTCGAGCATGTTGTCGTTCGTGCCGTACATGGGCGCGAGTTTCTGCTTGTAGAACTCGCATACCGCATGCGTGATCGGTCCGCGTCTCAGGCATTTGCCGCGCATCGTGACTAGCAGCGGGCTCGTGCGGCGCTGATGGCTCACCTGCGTGATGACGCCCTTCTTCTCCGCCAGGTCGGCCAGCATCTCGGCCTGGTGCAAGGTATTGCCAATGGGCTTCTCGATGTACAAGTTCAGCCCCTGCTCGAGGCACCAGATCCAGATCTCGTACATCATCGCGGGCTGACCTATGACATAGACGCCATCGGGCGCGATCTCTTCGATCATCTTCCGGTAGTCGTCGTAGCGCTTCTCGATCCCGTATGTGTCGGCGGTCGTGTTCATGCGATCCGCGTTCAGGTCGCATATCGCCGCCATCTCCACGTCGTCGAACGAGTTCAGCGACGGATAGTGCACGCTGTTGGCCATGCTTCCGGCGCCGACCATGCAGACGCGGACGCTCGAGTTCGAGCTTGCTCGCTTGCTGCCCATCGTTTCCTCCATCGTCTCAGATGCCGGCGTCTAGTCTTGTTCGAAGAGCGATTTGGCGAACGCGATATCCTCGGCGATCAGTCGGTCCACCGCGCTCTGGTCGCTGTATTCGGACGTCAGGCACACGTCGCCAGCGAACCCGCGCTTGTTGAGTTCAGCCGCCACTCGCGGCCAGTACGCCATCCCGTGACGCCCGCTGGTCCAATAGGGGTCCCACTCGGCGACCTCCGCCTCCGGGCCGTTGGATCGTAGCCAGTACGCGCTCTTCAGGTTCATCACACGCAGGTGCGACCATGCGATGTCGATGGCCAGCTCGGGTGGCTCGCCCACCAGGCCGCAGTGGGCCTGATCGAGAACGCAGCAGAAATGCTTCGGGTCGAACCTCTCGATCAGATGCCGGACGCCCATCGCAGTTCCGATGTCGATGCCGCAGTGGTTCTGGATGCCTATCGCGACGCCGTAGCGGTCCAGCAGCGGAACGAGCGCTTCGTATTCCTTCTGGAGCTTCGCTTCGGTGGCCATGTAGCCGATGTCCATGTCGACCGACAGGCAGATACGGATGATGGGCACGCCTGCCTCGGCGCATGCGGCGATCGTCGGCTCATCGGTCGGGCCCGCCACGGTGCCGATCTTGACGCCCTTGTCGCCTAGTATTCGCGCCGCCTCCGGCAGGCCCTTGGCGACGTTCTCGGGCTCGACCTGGTAGCCCGGTCTGACCGGCAGTTCGACGCCGTCGAAGCCCAGATCGTTGACGAATGTTGCCAACTCCGGGAGCGGCATGCGCCACGGCTTGGTGAAGACGGTGAAGTCTACTTTCGCGCTCATGTTTCCCCTCCGATCAATGTCAAGGTCTCGTTGGCATCGTTGCCGACGTCAGCCGAGGGCGAATCGGCGTTGGCATAGCAGTACAGGCAGCCATGCCGGCACGGTTGCTTCAGATAGTCTCCGATATCGACCGACGCAGTGCAGCCGCAGCCGTCTCTCGTCGCGGCCTTCGCCACGCTAACCTTCTCGCCGCCCATCTCCCGGAGCAGCCCGCCGTCGATGCAGCGCGACCGACCGATTCCCGGCACTTCCAGCAGGTCCGACGTGCAGCATGCCTCGACTCCGATGCCGCTCGCTGCGGCGACGTCACGCAACTCGGCTGCGATCCGGTGCCGGGCGGCTCTCGGCAGGTCCAGCAGCTCCAATTCGGGCGCGAGCCGTTTCATGCGGGTCCGCACTTTCGCGTACAGCTGCGCGAAACTCACGATACATCGCCTGACTCCGAGTCCGCCAAGCTCGCGAGAGAGCTGCGCGAAGACCTCCGGGCGATGGCTCGTGCGGACCGAACCGTCTCGTTCGCGCCACGACACGATCGGGTCGTAGCGCCAAAAGATACGCTCGCCTCCGTACATGGCCGCAAGCAGCCCGGCCTGGCGCAGCGCTTCGGACACCTCGGGCGCCCTGGGCTCGAGCCGCGGATGCCCCGACGTGATCGTGAAATGGAAGGCCGTCCGATAGTCGGAGAACGCCGCCGCATGCGGAAGCCAACGCGAGTAATCTCTCGACCAGAAAACGAACCAGGCCACGTCCTCAGGGCGGAGGCTCACCTCGCGCACCTGCGTGCGCCGGTATGGATTGGCAACAGCAGCGCGACCCTCTCCGAGCCGTTCGAGCAACCATGGCGTATGGAACGCCGGCAGGTCGGTCCGCCGGCTGGCGGAGATCACCGTTCGCATCGCGCGCCTCGCTACCGTCTGCCGACCGGACGCGTGTTGAACTCCTCGGCGTACTGGCGTCTGCCCTCGTCGCTCTCGTACGATACGGGCGCTTCGTACGGGTAGTGCGGCATGTCGCGGAACGGCAGCGGCTCCAGCCGCGACAGGATCGGGTCCTGTTGCACGATCTCTTTCATGTATCCATCGACGAGGAGGATGTAGTCGGTCTGCCACGAGCCACGGGCCTCCGGCGGCGCCTCGAAGGTGAGCGAGATCTGCTCGCCGTGATGCATGGCGACGAACCTGTCGTCGGCGCGTTCGAGCAGCGACTCGACCGGCCCGAAACGTGTGTACATGCCCGGCTGCGGGGGCCATGGCACGGTATGGCTCACGTCGTCGTAGTCGTAACCGTACGGCGGGCTGCCATCGGGGGTCGTCGCCATCGGGTAGCCGAACGGCGCAAGCTCAGCTCCAAGCGTCTCCAGCGTATCGATCGATATCGGCAGGGCTTCCATCGGCTCCGTCGCGACGCGAATCCGATCCCAGTACACCAGCATGTTCGTGCGGAGGCGAACCGTGCGGGTCCCCGGCGACAGCATTCCGGTCAGGTCCGTGAAGATCGTCTTCGGCTTGCCGGCAGGTACGCCGACGTCCTCAACGATGGTCGTCCAGCCGCCTTTGCCGTCGGGCGCCTCCAGCACGGGTATCTGAAGGCGTACGCCGTCGCGGGCGGCCTCGGCGTGGGTGCTGGAAGTCGAGAAGCTCGTCCAGCCGTCCCAGATCAGTGTCAGCGGGCCGTCGGTACGGACTGTGCCCAGGTCCAGAGTCAGCGTGTGCGGAACGCCATATCCGGCATACGGCAGCCGTCGCCCGGGGTTCACTGTTCGCCGGTCTTTCTCTCGCACCAAGTCGGTGACGTCCTGACCGCCGTCGGTCCAGGCACGGGCGAGTGGCCTCGCGTTGCCGAACCGGTAGACTGCGAACTCCGGCCCCGGCCCAGCCATGGACATGACCTCTCGCGGGTACACCTCGACGTCCGGCGGGTGCGATACCGACATGAGGCGCACCTCATCGATGAGGACGGCCTCCGCCAGCGACTCGGCGAGTCGCAATTCCAACCGACCGTCGCGAGGCATGAGCTGCTTGCCGCGGATCAGGATGTACTCGTCGCTATCCGGCTGATGGTACGTGTCTGGCGGGTCGACGAGGACGCCGATCACCCCGTTGCCTATCGCGTCGGCGACGAACTCGAAGCGTTCGCCGTTCCACGCGTACACGAACGGACACGACGACGTCTCACCGGGCTTCTCCACGATCGTTAGCAAGCTGTCGGTGCGCGGCGCGATGATGGACTGCCTGATCCCGCTGGGCCAGACTACCTTGACCATGTCGACCGGGCCGTCTTCTCCGAGGCCCACGAGGAGGTCGTTGCCCGTCTGGCCCGCGCCCTGTGTCGATAGAGTGCGCCGCTGCACGCGCTGCCCCTGCGCGATGTCGACTATCGCGCCGATTCCGTCCCCGGAACTCCGGCCGCCCACCAGCCTGATTCGTAGCGCCTTACCGGACGCGGTGACGGAGAGGATCTTCGGCATGCCGCGTCTCGGCACGATGACCGCGTCGACGTTGCCGTCGCCATCGACGTCGCCGAGCCGTACGTCGGCGAGCGGCGCGTTGCCGATGAGGTCCCGCAGCGTCGCTCCCGGCTGTTGTGCCAGCGCGTCGCCATCGCCCTGGTTCAGCATAATGCGCACGCGCGCGCCTGGGTCTTCGTCGGCCGGGTCGCCACGGAGGAACGCCAGGAGATCGAGGTCGCCGTCGAGGTCCAGGTCCGATAGCCGGGTCCGCCAGTCGGGCGCCAACCTGCCGTCGTCGGGTGCGCGCCGAGAAATGCTCCACTCGCGGTGCAATCGGTCGGCCGCGTTCGGTCTCGCCAGGGCGGTGGAGATGCCGCCTATCCCGCCGGCGGCTACGTCGAACCATCCGTCGGGTGCAAAGTCGCCGACGGTGGCGTTCGTCGCGATCATGTGCGTCGTGTCGGCCTTGCTGGCGATTGTACGCACGGGTTGCATGCATGGCACCCCGGCCTTGGT
>CAZSJP010000091.1:6722-10137 GCA_964606675.1 uncultured bacterium | reverse complement strand
GCATGGCCGAGCCGCTCATGTCAGCACCCCACGGCTCATTGCCGAACGGGGTGCCATAGTGGCGGCAGCCTACGCCTGGCCACGAGGTGTAGGCGTAGTTGAATGCGTAGTCGCCGCCCTCGTTCGTCACACGCTGGCCCATCATGGAGGTTTTGGCGAGCGCCCGTGTCTGGTCGGTCCAATGGGCACCGCGTGGCGGGTCGCCGGCGCCGCCGGCGGCGTTGTAAAGCGTCGTCGTCGGCAAGGCCTCGCGGCATATCTCGCCCCAGCGCTGCATCCACCACGTCATACGGTCGACGTACCAGCTCGTCTGATCGAGCCACGCCCGGTCCGACGGGGCGTCATCGCGAACGAACGGGCGGATATCGTCGAAGCTCGCCAGCGACGTGCGCCATGCATCGTTCAGCGCATCGATGCGGTCGTAGCGCTCCTCCATAGTGCGGCGCAGGTCGTCGACCGCCAAGTCCTCGCCACACCACCAGCCCACGTGGGTGTGGTAGTAGCCGTCGACATAGAGACCATTCGTCGTTGATTCACCGTAGTCGCCGGCGATGCCGACCATGATCGATTCGATGATCTCTTCGGGGTACCGCTCGGCGAATACCTTCATGAAACGGTCGACGTAGTCAAGGAGCACCGGGTTCCAGATCGACTGCACCCAGCTCTCTTCGCGATGCTCGAGACATTTGTTTGGTCTGTTGTTTGCCGACGCCAGCCACCAGGCTGGCATGGCATACCACGGCCCGATCATTATGAACGGAATCCACTTGAGACCAAAACGCCTAGCTTCGCCCACCACCCAGTCGTAATACGTCCAATTCCAGACGCCTTCCACCGACTCGACCGCCGACCAGCGCACATAGGACTGCACCGCGGTGAAACCCATCGCCTTGCAGACCGGCAGCCATGGGGTCACGTCGTCGACTTCGCCCCAATCCCTGCCGGAGGCGGGGAGATTGCCGATATTGCCGACCGAGATGGGTATTGCGGCCTTCGGGTAGCGTGGCTTGAGGACTTGCTCCACACGCTCTGCATGTGCCATCTGGTCGGTCTGGTCGAAGTCGGACGGGCGTTCGGACGAGAGCGTCACCTTGCCGAGGTACATCGGCCCGGACGCAACGAATCGCAGGTCGGAGCCAAGCGGCCCCCAGCCGTTGAACAGGGGATACACCAGGCGAATCGTCGCGGTCTGCCACGTGTTCGTGTCGGCGGTGTTGATCCACGTCGGATCCCACGTGCCGCGCTTCTCGGGCGGGCAGACGTGATGGACGAAACAGTTGCCGGTGCCCGAGAAGTAGTGGACAGCCACCCAACCGGGTTCGGTCTCGAAGAACTCGACGGTAAGGTACACGAACGGCGGACCGACCGTCGGCGTGTTCAGGCCCAGAAGCAGCGCATCGGACGTACCTTCAGTCTCTTCGGTCGTGTCTCTCCAGTAGCCCATGCGTTTCCGAGGCCTGCCAGTGGGTGCCGTCCGATGACAGTGTCTGCCACCCACCTCGGTCGGCGCGACGGTCGCGTCCGGCCACGGGCCGTCCTCGGCGACACCTTCGACCAGATGCAGCCCATCCTCCGCGACCAGTTCGCCAAGTGTGATCGAGGCGTTCCAGGCTTCCATTCTGTTCCCTTCTTCATGCGCCGTCAGTACATCTGCGCATTCAGGCTGGAGAGACACGTCCGTGCGCGAGACGTCATTGCTGTTCGTGTGACGTCGCATTCCCGCGCCAGATTTCCTCAAGCGCCAGCGCGGCGGGTTTTGGATTGCCGTGGAAGTCGATGATGGTGGTGTTGATCGGGATCGACGACGTGTCGTGCGATCCCCAGAGTAGCACGCCGCCACAGCGAGGGAAGCGCTCCTTGCAGGTCTTCACCCCCAAGGCCAACGCCTTCGCCTGACGCTCCTGGCTCCAACCGACGTATTCCTCAAGATCGGTGGGCTCGCGCCCGTGGAGCTCGACGAGCAGGTGCCAATCGACCCACCACCTCGTCGGATGGCCCCAGTAATCGTTGTCCGCCGTCGGGGGAAATTCCGGGTACTCGCCCTTGTACCGCCGGATGATCTCAACCGGGTTGGCGCCTGCGCGACAGAACTCCGCCCTGAATAGAGCGTCATCGCCGGCCCAGTAGTCGCGCTCTTCCTCGGCGGAATCCGGGCTCATGTACGGACCGTGAACGTTCCAGTGCAGCCCCTTGCCGAAATCGCTCTCCAGTGCGTGGGCCAGTGGGCCGGTGGGTGAAGCCGGTATGTAGCGACGGGTCGGGTCGAGTTCCGCCACGACCAGCTGCAGTCGCTTGAGCATGGGGTGCGAGAGATCGCAGGGCTTGCTCGCATCGGTCTCGCGACCCTCCAGATCGTCCATAAGCTCGTTCCCGCCGGACCACAACAGCAGAGAGGCATGGTGTTGGCGCCGCTCGATGAAGGATTCTGCGATCTCGGCCATGCCGGCGATGCTGGTCTCGTCGTCCGGCGGCCAGTTTTCGATACCGGACGAAGTCAGTGGGAACTCCTGCCAGACCATGATGCCGAGTTCGTCGCACAGATCGTAGAACCACTTGTGCTCGAGGAATCCGCACGCGTTGATTCGCATCGTGTTGCAGCCAAGATCGCGATAGAGCTTGAGCCTGACAGCATAGTCGTCGTACGTGAGGTCGGCGAAGTTGGGCCGAATCGGCGCGAAGTTGACGCCCTGGAGGAATACCGGGCGCCCGTTCACCACGCAAATCCAGGGGTCGGCGCCTTCCGGTGCGCCTTCGCACTGTTCCCAAACGACGTTCTTGAAGCCGACTCGACGCGTAACGCCGTCGAGTTCGTTGCCGTCGCCGTCGAGGAGTTGGAGACAGAGATCGTAGAGCGGTTGCTCTCCCTCCAGGTTGGGCCACCAGAGATCGACCGGCAAGTCGGACCAGACGATGCCGCGCCCGAAGTCGGACACATCGAAATCCGCTGTAGCCGTAATGTCTTCCGATGCGCCGCTTTGCGACAGACCGACTCGCACCGTGGCCGCCTTGTCGCCCGCGATAGCACCGCGCAAAGCCAGCTTGCCGCGGCCGGTCGCAAGATCTGCATCCGCCGTACAGCGGAACCGCTCGATCTCGTCTCCGTCGGTAGCTACCAAAGAGATCGAGTCCCAGATGCCTATCTGCACTAGCCGTGGCACCCAGTCCCACGTGTAATTGAAGCGGGTCTTCCATTCCTTCACGCGCGACGTGTGGCCCAGTTGGCCGAGCCATCTAGGGGGGCAATCGAAAGCGATCTGGAGGCGGTTAGCCATCGAAGCGGGATGCTTCGTCGGAGCGAGGTGCTCGGTCAGGTCGAACGTGTGGGGAATGTTGGTTCCGCAGAACTCGGCGATCACGCTGCCATCGAGCGCGATCCACCCCGAGTAGTCGAGCCCGTCGCACCGGAGGCGAAACG
>CAZSJP010000091.1:4934-6712 GCA_964606675.1 uncultured bacterium | reverse complement strand
CAATCCACGCTCAAGCCAGTCGTCGGGGAGGTTGGTCTCGTATACCCAGTGCCGGTTCTCGACCCACTCACACTGGCGCGAGTCTAGCCCGTCGTTCCAGTCGGGAACGATGCCCGCTTCGAGGAGGGCGGCCTGCACCGATCCGGGCACATGCGCCGGTATCGCCAGTACGTCGGGCGCATGAATCGCCGTATCCGGTGGTGAATCGATGGTCGAAAACTCACCGACATGCCAGGCGAACGGCGTGAAACCCGCCAGTTTCCATTCGAGTGTCGATAGATCGTGAAGGGTCTTCATATGTGGCCTCCGTGCACGTGGAGATGGGAGCGGCGCTTCCCGGGAGCAGTCTCGGACACGCGCATGTCCGACATGCTCGCCGGCAGCATCACCGGTGGTGCGCGCCCCGCCATGCCTCGGGCACGGGCATGCCGGTCGTGGCGCCGATCGCTTCCGCAACACGCGTCATCTGTTCTCTGCCGCGGTCTCTGTCGAATCCGTGGTGCAGGTAGCGGACGATGCCCGCGGTGTCGATCACGACGACTGTGGGCGCTTGCACCGGCTCGCCGCAGTAGCGACCGCTTGTCCTGGCGTATCGATCCATCAGCACCGGCATGTCGACGGAGATGTCGTCGAGAAACGCACGGACGCTATCCGGCGTGTCGCCGACGTTCACGAGACGCCAGATGACGGGTTGGTCCCCGTAGGCCCGGCTCAGCTCCTCGAGCAATGGCAACTCGTCCCGGCAGGGCGCGCACCACTTCGCGAAGAAACTCAAGACTACCGTGCGTGGCTCTCCACGACGCGGACGGCGGTTCGAAGGTGGTCCGCACCACTTGCTGAGGAAGAAATCGCCGCCGCCAAGTGCAGGCAGATAGAATCTCGGCGCGGCTTGGCCGACCTGCGCTTCCGGCGGCTTCGGTTCATCGGCCGCCGGGGTCGTGGCCGTCTCCTCTGCCGCTGCTGTCGAAAGCAGCGCGAACACCGCCAGAATCAGCGACACTGCCGCTGGTCGTCGGGTTGGGAGTCGTTCGTCTGCGTCTTTCAAGAAGATCATCGCCGAAGCTCTCCGGAACACGGTATACCTCCACGTGTGTCAACTCTCTGAAATGCCTGCTGGTGCTGAATCTGTTTCTGACATGGTCTTCGAAGCCAACGTAGAAATCCAGTTTGCTGCCGTTTATGGCGCTGCCGACGTCTTCGGCGTAGAAGATACCGTCGTGCAGCCCGCCACCCGGCAACCCGATGCCCACCGCAGCCGGCACGAACAGGAGCGCCCCGACTTCTATGCTGTCTCTGTCGACGGCGACCGTGCGGAACGGTACGAGCGGCGTGTTGGCGAACGACAGTCCGTACCGTGCATCGGTAAATCCGAACCTGATCTCGTTGTCGATTCGGCCGGCGTACGTCACCGTTCGTCCGTCGCGCAAGCGTCCCGCGCCCTCGACGTTCAGCCGCGAGCAAAAGCTCTTGGGCACCATCGCGAGTGGCCGCCCGTCGAGGTCGTACACCTCTCTGTACGGTCCGGTTCGCCGGAAATTCGACTCATCTACCGTCTGGTAGTAGGTCGGCACCAGACTACCTACGCGCGCCGAGGGATCTCGCAGAAGCGCGAGCGCCAGCCGAGTAACCCCAGATAGCAGGCTGTCGGCCGGGCGGCTTTCATCGAGCCGAGCCGGCGCGGAGGTCACGTGCGGCGAGTCCGACGGCGCCGCCGAGGGCCCCGCAAGCATCGCCCACGCCCACGACGCGAACATGATTGTGAGCAGATAAGTAAGTGC
>CAZSJP010000091.1:0-4924 GCA_964606675.1 uncultured bacterium | reverse complement strand
GTCGACACTTATCTGTTCGACAGGCTCGAGCTCGGATGGGGTCGGAGATTCAGCCATCGTCGCCGCCGGGCCTATCCCGAAATCTTCTCTCGTATCTCATCGGGCACTTCTACGGCGTACACCTGCCCGATGCCGGTCTTGTCCGAATTGTACACAACATAGCGACCGTCGGGGCTGAACTCCGGATGCGGGTGCGTCCACTGCGGGTGTCCGCTCGATGCTTCGGGCCGGCAAAGGGGCGCCCAGACGCCCGTCTCGGCGCTCACGAGTATCAGACCCAAGTCGGGCCAGTTAGTGTCCGAGACTATCCATTTGCCGTCGTCGCTCCCCGACGCGTGCCAGAAATGCCCGCCCTTGACGACGAGATCCGGCTCATCGTCGTTCTCGCCCATCGTCACGATGGAGCCGAACGGATCGTTCACCGTCGAGACGACTCGCCCGGTATGACCGAACCATGCGTAGTGCCCCGTGCTCTGCGGGATGCGGAGCGGCCGCATGTTGGTGCCGTCGAGGTCGACAATCTGCAGACCCCATGCGCTATCGGGGCCGGGCGCGCCCAGGAGTATGCGGCCGCTGCCTGAGGGATCGACCTGCATGTGCGCTACAGTCGAGGTCGAAAGCAAGACCTTGGCTTCGCTACCGTCGGTGGCGTATCTGACTAGCGCGATCTCGCCGTTCGTCATCAGTGCGTTGGAGATGTAATAGGCGCCGTCGGCAGTCACACCGCCGAGCAGCGTTGCGGGGATGTCGACGTCCGGCAACGTGCCGATCTCGCGGGCTTCGCCACCGTCGACCGGAGCCGCGAGCAACGATGCGCCCTGCTGGAAATACAGCGTGGCACCGTCAGGGGATAGAGCGAACCCGGCCAGGTTCTCAAGGTTGGTAACCGGACGGATGTTGCTGCCATCGATATCGACTCGCCATGCGTCGGGCGTAGCGAATCGTCCGGTCCGGTTGTACGTCATGAAGACAATGGTCTTCGAGTCGGGAGTGAAGTACGGGCAGTGGAAATACAGCGTGTGGCTAAGTACCGGGTAGCTCGTCAATTGCATGATGCGCGCACCCGTGAGCGGATCGGTGCTCTGGATGCGTTCCATGGAGTAGTATTCGGCCGCGCCGAGAGCGCCCCCGACGGCGCGATATGCGCCGATCAGTCGTTTGTCCATCGAAGTCCTCGAGGTGTGTGTGATTCACCGCCCGGTAAGTCGTAGGGCGCGCCAGTCCGGTGGGAAGGGCATGCGCCTCTGGGAAGATCCCAGCGGAACCGACATGTTCACGGTGTAGCGACGGTGGCCAGGTCCGTTGTAGTGCCACCACTCTTTGCGAATTGTGGAGAAACCTTCGGCCTTCATGCTTTCGAGCAGCGTCCGGCGGTTGTCTATCTGCTCGGGCGTGAGGCCTTCGGTCGTCTCGTGCCACGCGAGGGGAGTGAAATCGTCGTACGCCGTGGGCATGCTCAGTTCCTGGCCGTCGGCGCCCACAAGCGTCAGGTCGACGGCGGCACCACGGTTATGATTCGAGCCACGCTCGGGCGGAGCTACGTAGCCTGGCTCGGGCCTGATCTCCCACATGCGGTACTGCACAGGATGCGGGCGGTAGCAGTCGAATACTTTCAGACCGAGGCCACGCGCCGAAAGCGTCTGCTGAACCCGCGCCAGGGCTTCCGCCACCTCGCGCTTCAACAGACACCTGTTGATGCCTCCGTAGACGTCCGCGTTGAGGAAATTGTCCGTTGTCGCGTATTTCATGTTGACGACCACGCCCGGGGTCAATCCGAAACGATCATTGATCTCGGTGAGATCGACCAACTCCTCGCCGGCGTCGTCGTCCCATCTGGGCACGATCAGCCGTCCGACGGTGGCGCCGTCGAGCACCAGGCCGTAGATGCGCAACGTCCTGTTCGATCCGACGACGAGCCGATCGTCTTCACGCAGCAGGCGAATCGTGGCGGGCAAGTCGCACGACGCGCATGCCGCGATTTGGCCTGTGAGCCGTGTCTCGGAGAGGAACAGCCACGACTCCGACTCCGGGAAACCGGATATCCACGGGTTCGTGCCGAGCGAATCCTGCAGGATCATCCGATCGGGTGCGGCGCCTCCGACTAGAAGCAACTCGGACCATAGGTGGCGGCTGCCGCTCAGGTATCGTATCTCGACGGCTCCGGCTTCGGTGCTCGGCATGGAGACGGTGCGGCCCATGTCGTTGTCGCCGCCGACGCCGATAAGGTCGACGGCGATCCCATCGAATATAGCGCCTGAGAACTCGACCGGGCGCACCGTCGCACCGGACGGCACAGCCCACAGATCGCCGGGGCGATGCACCACGACCCGACCGTTGACGAGGTACCGCAATCCAACATCGCTGGGAAAACTCGCCGTGTCCGGAAGCGGTGCCGTGTCGACAATCGGCGGCGGTGGCTGTCCCGGAACCGAGGGCGGTAGCGCCGGAGGCGACGGCGCTTGGCGTTCCAGTATGCGATCCAGCGCCGAGCGATCCAGCACACCCAACTCGACAAGGGCAACAGTGGTTGCCAGCCGCGCGAGGAGCATCTGACGCTCGCGAGCAAGGTTGGGTTCGCGCCCGCCGAACATGGCCAGTTCGAGGGCGAGGCTGGGGTGCGCGCGTCTGCCGGCCCATGCGACGAACGTGTTGGGGCGATCGGTGCGAAGAGCGTAGATGTCGTCGAAATCGACGCCGGCGATTGCGCTCAACCGCCCTAGCTGCTGGTTGATGGCTCCGGCGATCTGGTCGGCAACCTGCATGGTTGCCGCGGTGGCGTCGTCGCTATAGTAGAGCGAATGGCCCACGTCGTCGACCTGATCGGTCAGGACCAGCAGAATGTCGCTCGTGTCGGCAACCGTTTGAAGCTCCGTAACGACGGCGCGATACGTCGGCGGCGGAGTGTCCGTACCGAACATGCCGGTCAGATCGCCACCCACCGACCGCCGGCCGATGCGAACCGCGTTGACGTTGACGCGGGGGATTAGCGTCAACCTCCCGGACACGGGCGCAAAGGATCGGACGCTGTCCAGTGCATCCGATATGCCGGGGAGATCGCCGACTAGCCCTGCGACGACCAACGCGCGTCTGCCGGGGCGGTCGGCGGACCTCGTGTGACCTACGAACTGCTGCGGCTGACCGGCGAGATACGACACCTGTTCCCAAGTTGCCGGCCGCTCGACCGGCTCCTCAGGCGCGTCACACTGGCACTTCCCCATGCTTAGCGCCATCGACGCAGCCAGAATCGCCAACGCGGCCGTCCTTGCGCCGCGTATCGATAGGCGCCGTCGCCATCCGTGCGTGCCGGCTTCTGGTGTCATGGTCATCGGCCCCGAGTGAATGAGGTCAGCCTGCTGGAGATAGGCGTACCCGACTGCCCCCTGCTTGGAAATGGCAGCGCCCGAGACTTCGGCAGCCGAGTACTGGTAAATATCGCCGATGTCGCACTCATCCCAAAGGGGGGGCCAGGTGCGGTCCTCGGTATCGCCCTTCCGTATCGCTGGCGCTACACGCGCACTCGGATTGTGGCGATTTGGTATGCATGCATCGGCACGACGACCGTGCCGCCTTCGACCGATAGCGGCTCGCACCCGACTTCGACGACGTTCGTGCGGCACGCATCGCCGATGTCGAGCAGCGGCATCGCGATCGTGGCCTCGCAATCGGCACCGCCGCTTTCGAACAAGCGCAGGATGAGCCCGTCGTCGTCCTCGGCGCACTTCAGCGTCAGCAGAACGACATTTGCGGGGCCGACAGAACAGAAGCTCCCGGACGGCGGCAGGTCACCGTCGCCTGAGGCTTTAGCGAAGGCCGAGACCATCGGATTATGTGTGTCATGCCCGAAACTCGCGGCTTCGGCTGCGGCGCCTGCATACGACGTCATCGAGTACCGTAGCAACATCCGGCCCTGCTGGATGGCCCGGAAGTTCGTCCGGAAGTTGCTCACCGCGGCGTACGAGTAGACATGAGCCTTCTCAGGCGGCGCATCGCTGAACTCGTGCCCGAACCCCGGCGGCGCGATTCCGTGGTGCGCTTGCGAGCAATAGCCGGGTGCAAGCTCGCCCAACTCGACCATGTGCGACTCAAGCGACGAGAATACGACGCCGTGCTCGTCGTTCGATACGTCGACCCACGTCCCGGCGGCGTAGTAGTCGGTGTTGGAGCCGGGGAACTGATCGCGGATGGGTTCGACCACGGAACCGGCAGCCTCGACACGGAACTTCGGTGCGACGACGTCGAACGGGAACGCGACGAACGTCTCGATGAACGGCTCGGTGTCCTTCTGGAGGCCGACCGAGAGATCGATCCGCTTCAGATCGCGGTAGAGCGTAATCTGAGTGCACACACGAGGATGGCCCGCGCACGATCCTTCAATGACGACCGACGCCGACACCGGGCTGCTCGGCCCGGGCCGTACCGTCACGCCCTCCGAATGGCAGACTTCGCCCGTCTTGACGGAGCGTGCCAGGATCTCTCCCATGCCGGAATCGGCGGTCGAGTCGACAAGTTCCCGGCCGTCCTCTTTGTCGATGACGCTCACGATCCGCCCGGTTGCGCCATTGACCACCAGCCGGTAGTAGCGGCTTTGGAGCAACGCTCCCCCGTTCGAGGCCATCTCGACGGAGATCGATTCGTCAACCGCGCTTTCGTTGCCCGCGATGGGTCGGATGAAGTAGGAGCGATAACCGAGCGCGGGGATATCCGCCGCCGATATCAGTAAGTCGTACGCATAGCCCTCGTTCACGTGGCCCATGGCGAATCGATCGGCAGCGTAGGGAACCGCTTCGGCGGCGGAGGCAATCCGGGCGACCTGGTGCGGCACGGCGCGCCCCGTCTCCGCGTCTACCACTTCGAACGCGGTCTTGAATCCGAACTCCATCTCATTCACGAAGTCGAATGGAGACATCGGACCAAGCCCGTCCAC
>CAZSJP010000090.1:3767-10155 GCA_964606675.1 uncultured bacterium | reverse complement strand
ACGCCGAATCCCGACTCGCTGAAGATGTCGTCGAGTCTGGCACAGGCGCTCAACCACATGGCGCTGGGCGGCTATCGGCACCTGCCGGTGGTGGACGACGGTGGTGGGCTAGTTGGTTTGGTCAGTGTCCGGGGAGTTTTGCACTACATGCACGACCACGTGCTGACGTAGAGCGCGGGAGAGCGGGCAGCCTCCGTCGCTGGGATGCGGCAGGCCGAGTCGGAATCGAGTGCTGTCGGCAGCCTTGAGCCTACTCACCGATGATCTTCACGAGCAGCCGCTTCCGCCGGCGGCCGTCGAACTCGCCGTAGAATATCCGCTCCCACGGTCCGAAGTCGAGGCGGCCATCGGTGATGGCGACCACGACCTCCCTGCCCATCACCTGACGTTTCAGATGTGCGTCGCCATTGTCTTCGCCGGTCCGGTTATGCATGTACCGGCTGATCGGTTCGTGCGGAGCCAGTTCCTCGAGCCACGCCTCGTAGTCGGAATGCAGTCCCCGTTCGTCGTCGTTGATGAAGACGCTCGCGGTGATGTGCATCGCGTTGACCAGGCAGAAGCCGTCGCTGACGCCGCTTGCCGCGACGCATTCCTCGACGTCGCTCGTGATGTTGACGAACGCGCGCCTGGTCGGGATATCGAACCAGAGCTCCTTACGATAGCTCTTCATCGTCGCTCCACTGCGGCGTCGTCAACCAACGACCCGACCTCTCTGGCGAACCGCATCGTCTCGACGGCGTCGCGATAGTCCGAGAGTACCGGCGAGCGCCTTCCGGTCTCGACGGCGGTAAGGAAAGCGGCAACCGATGAGACGTAGTGCCCGTCGGATTTCTCCGCGACGCGCCACTCCGTGCCGTTGAGCACGAGGTGGTTCGTGCCATAGTGCCACGATAGGCGCTCGGCGTCGGTGGCGACTTCCACACTCAGTTCGCGTATCTCGCCATCGCCCGAACCGGCGGAACGCGATCGCGAGCCGAGCGCGAGGAAGGCTGAGCTTCCCGACTCCATCGCAACAAGCACGGACAGGCGCCCATCGCCCTGGGCGTCGCCGACTTGGGTGTCAACCCCGCGCACGCACGCGACGGGTCCGCCCACGTATCGCACGAGATCGCACAGCGGCTCGATGGAGTCTGCGAGGCCGGCTTCCTGGGCCGTAGCGACCCGGGCACGACCCGTGAGAGTCACGACGTCGCGGTTGCGGGCCATATGACGCAACTGTATCAGGTTAATCGAATAGCGCGTCTGCCAGCCGACACAGGTTGTCAGATCGGCCTCCGAGACGGCTTCCAGTGCACGCTCGGCGTCGGCGATGCTACGCGCCAACGGTGGCACCACGTAGATCGGACAGCCTCGTTCGGCAGCCGCCACGATCAGATCGGGGTCGCCTGCGCCCAACACGAGTGCATCCACGTCGGCATCTGAGACCAGGTCGCGTCCCGATGAGTACACGGTCGCTGCGTCTCGATCCGTTCCGCCACCGGCCGCGCACAATGCATCGACTCTGGCCCCCGGCCTGCCCGACAACGCAGCGAACTCCGGGGCCGAAGTCGCCCCGATGTATCCGACTCGAATCATCTGTCTCCGATACCCCCAGGTTCATTGCTCTCGATCGGCAAACACTTTGTACTCGTCGATGACCGCCGCGACCGTCGGGTCGTCTGGCACGTCCTCGCCGAGCCAGATCAGGTCGCCCGATACTGACGCGACCCGTCCGTCCTCGCCCAACGTCAGGTCCATCTGCCCGAGCCGGCGCCCCTGGTACCCTGAGTATCCCAACGCAGCATGTCCGCGCTGGCCGACGTTGCTGTACCCCTGCGGCTGATGCAGCGTGCGGGAAGCGATGACCACGTCGACGTCCGGGATCGTCATGATCGAATCGATCGCCTGCTGGTTCGTGCCTGCCAGCACCACGACCAGTTCGACGTCTTTCCGGACCAGTTCTGCCGCTCGCCTGGCGCTCGTTACGGGGTCGATGACGCCGATAGCCGGCTCACCTTCGGCGTAGTCCGGCAATTCGTCGTCGCCCATGACGCTGATGACGGCGATTTCCATGCCGCCATACGGTATTCCGAGAACGGACCCGCGCCCGGCCCACGTCTTGATGAACGGCGGGAACGGCAGTAGGCCCGTCTCGACGAACGCTGCGTTGGCGCTGGTGAAGGAGAAGTCAAAGCGCCGCTCGCACTCGCGCAGGAAATCGATGCCGTGGAGGAAATCGCGCGCGCCCAACCCGAGCACGGTGTACCCCATCACCTTCATGGCCCGGAACTGATACTCGGTCTGAAGCCTGCCCTCGGGTGTCGGCGGCCCAAGGAGATCGCCACCGTCGAGAAGCACGAGAGCGCCGCCGCTATCGGGGAGGTTGCTCTCGATGTAGCCGGCACGGCGCGCCATCCCGCCGCTCGGGTTGATCCGGCAGCCGCACGGCTCGACGTGGCCTGTCACGGTCGCGGTGAAGAACAGCCTGACAGACTCGCCATCGGCGGGCGCGCGGTATGAAATCAGTGCCACCGCAACAATGCCACCCACGAGCGCGGCAGGCCACCACCGCGTCCATCCGGGCCGTACGCCGGGTTCTTCGAGGTGCTGGTCGGGCTGACTCAAGGTCAGTCGCCTTCGCCGATGTTGGCAGCGTTCCACTCGTCGAACTGCCGCAGCAGGTTCACCATCGCCGAGTCGTCGCCAACCGACGCCGTCAGCATGGTGACGGCGCCTTCGGTGAACCTGACGGCTCCGTCGTCGATCGTCAGGTCGATGCGACCGACGCCCTTGCCCTGAGTGGTCGAGTGTCCGACCACGACGCCATCCTCTTCGGCGACCATTTGGCTGGGCCTCCGACCAAGCCGGGTTGCGATTACGACGTCCACGTCGTCGATGGCGATGACGCTCTGCAGTTCCTCCGGCGACACATACGCAAGGACGACGATCACGTCGGTGCGCTCGCGAAGCACCGCGACGGCATCGCGAACCGAGCCAAGCGCGTCGGTCATTCGGAGCGTCGGATCGGTGGGCTGGGCGAGTGGCGGTCTATCGACCCCCATCACGCCCACGATGCCTACCTCGGTACCGCCGACGTTCTCGACGGCGTATGGGGCGAAGACCCTGGCTCCCGTCGCGTCGTCGATCAGATTGGCGCAGACGAACGTGAATCCGTATTCGCGCTCGGCCTCGCGCAGATACTCGAGGCCGTAAAGGAAGTCTCTAGGCGAGGCCGCTATCGTATGGTAACCCATCGTCTTCATGGCGCGGAAAAGATAGCTCGTCTTCGTGCGCCCCACGTCATCGCTGGTACCCACGAGGCTGCCCCCGTCGATCAGCAGCCTGGACACGCCGTCGCGGCTCACGCTGTCAAGGAACACTGTCCTTCGCGACACGCCGCCCGACGGGTTCACTCTGCACCCGCATTGGTCGATGTATCCCTTGACGTTGGCGGTGTAGAATATCCTCAACGATGGGCTGTCCGCGGCGACGGCCCATGTCGCCAGGACAGCTATGATTGGGACGGCGACCAACGCCGCCGCTCTCCCGTTGTTCTTCCGTTCGGCATATCCCATGGCAGAAGACTCCCAAGCCGTATCACTCGTATCGACGTAGACCGAACCCAAGCACCAGCCCCAGCGCGAACATCTGGCTTACCAGCGCCGACCCGCCATAGCTGACCAGGGGCAGCGGGAGACCCGTTACCGGCATCAGTCCGACAGTCATGCCAATATTCACAATACTGTGGAACGCAAACATGCATGCCACGCCCACGCACACAAAGGATGCAAAGCGGTTGTTCACTACCAACGCCGTTGTTATCGTACGCCAAACCGCCAGCAAAAGCAAACCCATGACGCCGAGGGCGCCCGCGAAACCGAACTCTTCCGCCAGCACTGCGAAGATGAAATCCGTGTGCGTCTCGGGCAGAAACGCAAGCTGCGTCTGAGACCCTTGACGGTATCCCTTGCCCCAGGCTCCGCCTGAACCGATCGCAACCTTCGACTGGATGATCTGGTAGCCCGCGCCGAGCGGGTCCTTCTCCGGGCTGAAGAACGTCTCGATCCTCCTGCGCTGGAATGGATGAAGGCCGTCGACGATCTGCGGCGTGACGATAGCGACCGCCAGGTTGACCGAAACGAGGAGGGCGATCCACGGCAGACTAGGGCGCAGAACGACGAGCAACGCGACGAACGCGAGGAAGAAAACGGCCCACGGCACCCAACCCGCAAACGCGCAGACCGCGTTGACGGCCGGCGAGAGTATCAGAAGCAGGTGGAGGTGCTTCAGCCCCGCCCAGTAGACAACCGGCACCGCTACGGCCAGATAGACCAACGACGTCCCCAGATCGGGCTGCACCCTGATCAGGACAACCGGAAGCAGCACCACAGCCAGCACGACCGACAGCGAGCCAACGCGCGTCACGGAAACCTTGCGGCCCGAGAGATAGCGGCTCAACGCCAGGATCAGGCCTATCTTGCCGATCTCGGAGGCCTGGATACGGAGCGGCCCCAACACAAGCCAGCGCTCGGCGCCCATGCCGCGCGAACCATAGAGGACAGTAAGAAACAAGGCGCCGATGCACACCGCGTAGAATGCATATGCGGTCCCGTACCAGAACCGAAGCGGAAGCCATATTGCAGTCGCGGCACCGGCCAGAGCGATCGGTAGCCAGATCATCTGCGCGAACGCGGGCCCGTGCGCGCTGCCGGAAGTGACGTCGCCCGTAGCGCTCCAGATTCCGGCGATTCCAATCGTGACGAGGGCCGCGGCAGCCGCGGCAAGTTGCCAATCGAACAGCTCGCGCACGTTTCTCGCCGTCAGCGCCATGCAATCGCGTCCTTGTCCGGTTGCAGTGCTCGAACGTCCGCCCGACGAGCAGCGGGCAACCAATCGGGGCCCATCAGATGGGCGCGCAGCACTTCGCCCGCGGCCGGCGCGGCGACGTCGCTTCCGTGGCCTGCGTTCTCGCAGATGACCGAGATCGCTATCGTGGGGTCGTCGGCCGGCGCGAAGCCGACGAACCAGGAGTGCGAGTCGCCGTGCGGGTTCTCGGCGGTGCCCGTCTTGCCGGCAACGTGGAAACCGGGCGCTGTGGCCCTGTGCGCCGTGCCGAATCGCCCTTCTGTGACGAGGCGCATCGCACCGACGATAGTCTGCCTGTCACTGCTGTCGACATCGAGGGGTACTGGTTCCGGCACGTCGAGCCGGCGCTCGAACCCGTCCGGGTCTATGGCGGCAACGGCCAGATGCGGGGTCACCATCTTGCCGGTCCCAAGTGCTGCGACGTATCTGACCATCTGCAACGGCGTTGTGAGCGTAATGCCCTGGCCTATGGCGACATTCAGCGACTCACCGAGGCCCCAGCGATACCGGCCGTGCTTCCGGTCATACACCTCCGAAGACGCGAGGATTCCTGTCTCTTCGGTCAGCAGGTCGATGCCGGTGCGCGATCCGAGACCGAAGATCGCCGCAGTCCGGGCCCAACGGTTCATCCCGAGGGTCTGGCCGATCTGGAAGAAGAACACGTTGCACGACCGCTCGATGGCCTCGACGACGTTGAGAGGGCCGTGCCCCCTGCCATACCAGCATTTGTAGATCCTTCTGCCATACCACATGGCGCCGGCGCATGGCGTGAGGTGGGTGCTCGTGTCGATCACCCCGCTGTCAAGAGCGGCAATCGCCGATACCATCTTGAGAATGGAGCCCGGCGGATAGGTGCCCATCGACGCACGGTTGAACATCGGCCGTTCGGTGTTGTCGTTGAGCTGCCGCCACACATCGGTCGGAACGACGAACGAGAACAAAGATGGCTCGAACGTCGGGCGGCTGGCCATGGCCAATATCTCGCCCGAACGCGGATCCATCGCGATGATCGCCCCGCGTTCTGTCCGACCCAATGCTTCTTCGGCGACCTGCTGGAGGTAGAGGTCGATTCCGAGGCGAATGTCGGACCCACGCACGGGCTCCCGCCGATGGCGTTCGAGCACGCGCCCGGAGACGTTAACCTCTTGGTATTCCTCCCCTTTGATGCCTCTGAGCGTGTCTTCGTAGGCACTCTCGATGCCGCTCTGACCCATCAGATCGCCGATGGTGTATCCCTTGGCGCGTAGGGCCGCCAAGCGTGACTCCCTGACCTCGCGCACGTATCCCAACATGTGCGCTCCGAGGCGGCCGTGGGGGTATCTGCGGCGCGATTCTACGAAGTAGACGACTTCGGGCAGTTCGTGCCGGTGCTCTTCGAGATAGGAAATCGATCGGAACGGGGTGTCGCGGCGCAGATCCACGGGTCTGTGGCTACGACGCGATTTGTCGACCTTCTGCTCAAGCAGACCGAGGGGGATCCCGATGGCGATGTTGAGCACACTGTCGAGGCGTTCGACGTCCTCGACTTGCGATGGTATCACGC
>CAZSJP010000090.1:0-3757 GCA_964606675.1 uncultured bacterium | reverse complement strand
GTGTACGCGGGGCGATTGCCGACTATGATATCGCCGTGTCGATCCAGTATGCGGCCACGGATCGGCTTTATGGGCACAGTGCGCATCGCGTTCTGCTCGGAACGCGAACGGAGTTGCTCGTGCTCGACGATCTGCAGGCTATAGAGCTTGAGCGCCAGCAGCAAGAACGCCAGGGCGATCGCCCCGGCTATCATCGCAAGCCTGTTGCGGTCCTGCCCGCCACTCTCAGCGCCGCTCAACATCCCACGCGCTCCGCCACCCGAATATTCGTTGCAGCAACAATGCGAGCGTCCAGCCCACCGCCGCCACTGCCGCAGTGTATGCACCCGAACTCAAAGCCACCATGATGGTCTCGACATGCACCGGCTGCGCGTAGCTGTGGAGCAGTGCCAGCCCCACCGAGTAAGCCAGGGCCGCCACCAGCATCGTCGCGATTCGTGCGGACAGACTGTCCAGCACGATGCGATTTCGCACGGCGCCGACCATGTACCCCAGCAAGGAACCGACCAACATGTTCGATCCGAACGACTCCAGCGAGAACGCATCCATCAGTAGACCGCCCCAAAGTCCGTACAGGTTCCCGGGCAACTCGCCGCCGGTCAGAGCCAGCCGGACTATCACGATCACGGGGAGCACGGGCACGGCCAAGCCGATCGCCACCTCGGGCGCATAGGCGCCGTAGGCGGTCGTGACGGCCAGGAGCCACACCGCCTCAACGACCCAGCGCATCGGCCCCCCCGCGAGTGCCAGTTGTGTCCAGCCGCACTACGAAGACCTCTTCCAAGCGATCCAGCCTGGCGCCAGGACGGACAACGATGCTCTTGAAGAGGGCGTGGGGATCGTCCTCTACCGTTGCGACAGTGCCCACGTACATTCCGGCCGGGAATATGCCGCCCATCCCCGATGTGGCAATGGGCTCGCCCTCGGCAACGCTTGCCTCCAGCGCGACGTTCATCATCTGCAGCGCGGCGCCGTCCCATTGCAGGATGCCCTTTGGCCGCGTTCTGTTCTCGACGACGACGCTGACGTGCAATCCGGCGTCCGTCAGCAGCCTGACGACCGAGCCGCTCGCGCCGGGAGAGCCGCTCATCCTCCCGACGAGTCCCTCGGGGCTGACGACGGCCTGGTAGGGCTCGACACCATGGCGCGTGCCCACGTCGACAGTCACGCTCGTCGGCGGCACGGAGGCGTCTCTCGCACGGACCCTCGCTGCCAGAAGCATAAGTTGGCTGTCACGCCGGAAGTCCAGCATGTCCCTCAGCCGTTCGTTCTGCTGCCTCAGCTCGCGGATTTCGGATTCGTGGACGACCTTCGTGACGAGACGGCTGCGCAGATATCGGTTCTCGCGCTGCAGAGCCGCCAGGTTGGTAGGGTATCTGAAGACTGCCTGACCCGCCGAGATCACGGCCTGAATCGCCCTGCGAGCAGGCCCGATGTCGGCCTCGGGGCCGCGCATGAGCAGGAGGGCGGACATGGTCACGCTCAACGCCAAGACGACTCCCTTGACGTGCACAAGCGCCCATTGTGCGAGTCGCCGAAACATCCTGGCTCCGTGGCTCCGGGTAAGAAGCGATAGTGCGGCGATACCGCGACATCGCGGCACCGTCGCCGCAAACATAAGTATTGGTGCGGCTCAGGGGAAATACAAGGCTGGACGCGACGAGCGCGACACGCGACATCCGGGTGTGGTCTGCCAGTCGGAGCGGCAGATCGGCGGGTACCTATTGTTTCAGAACAAGACTTTCTCGAATGCGGTCACGTCCTCGAGCACGTAGCCGGTGCCTCGAACCACTGCCGTTAACGGTTCTTCGACGATGTTGATGGGCAGGTTCGTGGCCTCCCGGAGTCGGTCGTCCAGGCCACGTACCATCGCGCCCCCGCCGCTGAGGAATATGCCGCGGTCGATGATGTCGGCGGCCAACTCCGGCGGCGTCCGTTCCAGCGTCTGAAGCACCGCCTGGACGATCCTGTCGATGGTCTCGTAGAGCGCTTCGCGGATCTCCTCGGAGCGGACGACGACAACCTGAGGAATGTTGGTCACCAGGTGGCGGCCACGGACCGTAGTCTCCAGCTCGTGCTCCAACGGGAAGGCCGAACCGATCTCGATCTTGATCTGCTCGGCCATGCGGTGCCCGATCGACAGATTGTACGTGCTCTTGACGTACTGGATGATCGCCTCATCCATCTCGTCGCCGCCGATGCGTTCGGATATCGTCGTCACAATTCCCGAAAGGCTGATAACGCCGATCTCGCTGGTTCCGCCGCCGACGTCGATGACCATGGAACCGACGGGTTTGTCGATAGGGAGGCCGACGCCTATCGCCGCGGCCATCGGCTCGGAGATGAGGAAGACCTCGTTAGCGCGTGCGGCCTCCGCCGAATCCCGGACGGCGCGTTTCTCGACCTCGGTGATCCCCGACGGCACGCATATGACGACTCTGGGACGGAAGAACCCACGGGTCTTCTGAACTTTGGTCAGCAGCCCGCGCAGCATCTCCTCGGCGATCTCGAAGTTGGCGATCACTCCGTCCTTCATCGGGCGGATGACTTCGATCTCCTTCGGCGCCCTCCCGAGCATCTCTTTCGCTTCAAGGCCGATCGCCAACGGCCTGCGAGTCGCGGCATCGACAGCCACGATCGACGGCTCGTTGAGTACGACGCCGCGCCCTTTCACCCAGATAAGGGTGTTGGCCGTGCCGAGGTCCACTCCGATGTCGGTCGACATCATGCCGGCCAAAGAGAATCTCATCCTGTCACCTCAGCTCGGCCACCAGCCGCGCTATTGGGGATCTTCCACCAGTCGATGCGCGCGATGCCAAGCTGCTCGCGCTGTACTATCCTAGCCGCGAAGCTAGAAACGCGTGGATTGCCGTGTCGTATGAGGCCGTGTGCTCGAATGCTTTCACCGCCAGCCGCCCGTTGGTCTCGGAACCGACTTCGCCGCCGGTTCGGGCCAACTCTTGGAGCACCGGCTCATAGTCGTCCGGGTCGGTCAGCACCGTCACCCACGCATGGTTCTTGGCGGAGGACCGGATCATCGTTGGCCCGCCAATGTCGATCTGTTCGACCGCTTCCTCGAGCGTGACCCCCTCTCGGGCGACCGTCTGCCGAAACGGATACAGATTCACCGCGACGAGGTCTATCGGCCGCAACGAGCCATCCTCGATGAGCAGCTTGTCGTCGGGGTGATCGCGTCGGCATAGTATCCCGCCGTGCACCGCCGGGTGCAGCGTCTTCACCCGGCCGTCCAGGATCTCGGGGCTGCCGGTGAACGAGGCTACTTCCGTCACTTCCACGCCGGCCTCGCGCAAAGCACGTGCGGTGCCTCCGGTGGACAGGACCTCAACGCCGAAATCCTCGGTCAAAGAGCGCGCAAAAGGCTCGATTCCGCACTTGTCCGAAACGCTCAACAGAGCACGCTTGATGGACACGCCGTCTAAGCCCCCTCTTGGTGACCGGGCTGTTCGCGCACGAGCCGGTCGTATGCCTCGCGATACTTCGCAAGTGTCTGGTCGACGATGTTCGGTGGCAGTTCCGGCCCCGGATCGGTCTTGTCCCAATCGAGGCTCTCCAGGTAGTCCCTGACGAACTGCTTGTCGAAACTGTCCTGCGGTCGCCCGGGCGCGTATGCGTCTTTGGGCCAGAACCGCGACGAATCGGGCGAAAGGGCCTCGTCTATGAGCGACAGCTTGCCGCCAATCAGGCCGAACTCGAACTTCGTGTCCGCGATCAGTATCCCGCGCGTCTCTGCAAACGC
>CAZSJP010000089.1:0-10285 GCA_964606675.1 uncultured bacterium | reverse complement strand
CCAATGCAAACGCTACGACTCACCGAGGACAACGTCCTGACATTGCACAACTAGGCCATCGACGTCCGCGTCGCCGCCGCAGGCGGCCACGGCGGACGTTGGGAGCTCCCTTCGGGAACTCCCGGGTGGGGCGTTTTCGAGAGCCGTCTACATGCCGTGGTAGGGGCGCAAAGCTTTGCGCCCGTGTCAACACCGCCATTATTCCGGGCGACGCATCGTGCGACGATGCAAGCCGAGGAATCTCTCTGCTTGTCGTGTTGCCCTCCTTCGTCCCCCCGTTGTTCAGACCAGGCACATGGCATACGGGTGTACGGAGACATGGTATACACGCCATAGACCACTTCTGGCCTGACCGGGCGAAGTGCGATTCATCGGGATACGAGGCGGCATCGCGCACCTGCAGCAGCAAGAGTCGGCACTTGCGAGCACCTACCAGTTCAGGGAAGAAGACGTGCTGCCCTTCAGCGCTAGCCTGAATCTGCGGATCGACTGGTCGCACGAGTTCCCCGGCAACGACGCGTTGCACGAAGCCTTGGCGGAACGGAACGCTGATGGCGGTTGTGGGTAGACTACGCGGCGACTTACTACTGGTACCGGGAGGCCGTCGGATACGACCATGGGCCGATGCCGGAGTTGGGCGAGCGGGTGCTGACGGTGATGCGACCCAGTCTGGAGTGAGCCCTTCCCTAGAGGCCGAAATAGGCCTCAACCCTGGCCTGCATATCCTCGGCGTTCTTCGTATCGGCACGATCGATGCACACAAGGCCCGCTTCCTCGGCTTGCGCACGGGTGCGAGACGCCATCAGCAGGACAACCTGCAACACCTTCTCGCTGACTTCGTCGGGTCGGGAGAGGGCGCCAATCGCGTCAGCCACGCGCTTCCTGTCGTCTCTGGCGAAGAACGACGCTCGGACCGTCGGTTCGTCCGCATACAGACACAGATGCTGCCCTCCTACGGCAATGCGCTTCAGCAGACCGGGGCTGCACGACATATCGGCAACAACCTGCCTACTCTCTGAGAGCCTGACTACATCCAGCACGACCATCTCGAGCTGCTCGTCAAATGTGGCCTGAAGCCACTGCGCGTGCGTCTCGACGCTCCAGGTCAGACACACTTCCTCAAGCGTGGCCTTCCGCGACATGGCCGGATGGTCGGTCTCGTTCGCCAGATCGCAGTGCTCGGAGAAGACATGCTCCTCGGCGTGGTAGGGCACGAAACCGTGCTTCTCGGCGAGCATGTCGGTGACAGTGGTTTTGCCGCCGCAAGAACCGCCACCGATCCAGAACACGTTGCTCAGGTAGGTCTCCAAGACGCTGTTGGAGATGTTCATGGCCCGCTCCTTGCGAGTGCTGCAGGAAACTGCGACACCCGACAAACCTAGCGCAAGCGGCCTGTGCGTGCAATATGAGGCGAGGCATGCCGCGCGACCGCCCGCACAGTAGCATCCACCACCGCACACACGTTACCTTTCGGATATCCCTCGTCGCCTCCGCGAGCGGCGCCTGCACCACGTCCGGCCTGACGGCGGGAGCCTGAATGCACATCCAGCAGCTACAAGAGAATTGGACGGTACGGGCGCTCGGTATCCCGAAGCCGAACAAGTCGGTGGAAATACCCGCGACGGTGCCGGGGTGCGTTCACACCGATCTTCTGGCCGCCGAGCTTATCCCGGACCCGTACGTCGACCAGAACGAGGAACTAGTCCAGTGGATCGGCCAGACCGATTGGGCCTACACGTGCCTGTTCGAGGTCGATGAGGTACTGCTCGATTCGCAGCGGATCGATCTGGCGTGCGAGGGGCTAGACACCGTAGCCAAAGTACAGTTGAACGGCGTGACTATCGGCCGCGGCGAGAACATGCACCTGAGCTATCGATTCGACGCGACCGAGGCGATCCGCGAGGGCGGCAACGCACTCGTCGTCACGTTCCGCAGCGCGATCAGGTACGCGGAAGACATGCGCGACAGACTGGGCGAGCTTCCCAGAGTGCTCGATCCGCCGTTCAACTTCATCCGGAAGATGGCGTGCAACTTCGGGTGGGACTGGGGGCCGCAACTGACCACCGTCGGCGTATGGCGCCCGATACGCCTCGAAGGGTGGAGTGCTGCGAAGATCGGTTCGGTGCGGCCGCTGGTAGAACACGCGAACGCCGAAATGGCGACGGTCGCTGTCCATGTCGGGCTGGAGGCCATCGCGACCGACCCGGCGCCGCTTCGTCTCGTGGCGCGCATCTCGGGCCCGCGGGGGTTGGCCGATGAGCGGACGCACGACACCGTGTCGGTCTCGGGCGACGAGACGATACACTTCGAGGTGCCCGATCCGAAGCTCTGGTGGCCGCGTGGCCACGGCGAGCAGCCGCTCTACGACGTGACGGTTCGCCTCACAAACGAGCACGGGGCCGAACTGGACGCCTGGTCGGGCAGGATCGGTCTGCGGACCGTACGGCTCAATACCGATGCCGACGAGGCCGGCTCGAAATTCGAGATCGAGATCAACGGCAAGCCGGTGTTCTGCCGGGGCGCCAACTGGATACCCGACGACTGCTTCCCGCATCGAGTCGATGAGGCGCGCTATCGTGAGCGCATCGGTCAGGCGGTCGACGCCAACATGAATATGCTGCGCGTCTGGGGCGGTGGGATCTACGAGCGGAATGAGTTCTACGAGGTCTGCGACGAGTTGGGTGTGATGGTCTGGCAGGACTTCCTGTTCGCATGTGCGGCATACCCCGAAGAAGAGCCGTTCGCCGGGATGGTCGAGGCGGAGGCACGGCAGCAGATTGCCAGGCTCTGCCGGCACCCGAGTCTGGTGCTCTGGAACGGCAACAACGAGAATATCTGGGGATACTTCGACTGGGGCTGGCGCGAGCGGATCGGCGAGCGCACGTGGGGTTTGGGCTACTACCTCGATCTGCTGCCGCGGCTCGTCGCCGAGCTCGATCCATCGCGGCCGTACTGGCCGGGAAGCCCGTACTCGGGGTCTATGGACCTGCACCCACTGGAAGACGGCCACGGTAACAAGCATGTCTGGGACGCCTGGAACACCACCGACTATGCCGTGTATCGAAACCACTCGCCGCGGTTCGTCAGCGAGTTCGGGCATCAGGCACCGCCCACGTGGTCGACAATATGCCGAGCCATCCCGGAAGACCAGCGTCGGCCCGATTCCGACGCGATGCTCGCCCATCAGAAGGCGCACGGAGGCAACGATCGCCTGCACGAACGTCTGAGCGAGCATTTCGAGATACCGGCAGACTTCGACGACTGGCTATATCTTATGCAGGTGAACCAGGCGCGCGCCATGCAGACTGGCGTCGAGTGGTTCAGATCGCGGCAGCCGGCCTGCATGGGTACCCTCTACTGGCAGATCAACGATTGCTGGCCCGTAACGAGTTGGGCGGCGGTAGACGGATACGGCAAGCGGAAGCCACTCTGGTACGCGACTCGTCGCTTCTACGCCGACCGGCTGCTGACGATCCAGCCCGACGGCGATGGTTTGGCCGTCTTCGCCGTGAACGACGCCGACGAGCGATGGTCGGACGTCGCCGCAGCAAGGCGCCTGACGTTCGACGGCAACATGCTGGCCGAAACGGAGACGTCGTTCGTGGCCGGTCCGAGAGAGTGCATGCGCGTGGGCAAGTTGGAGCCGGAACTGGCAGACCCGACGGACACCGCCGTCCAGATGCTGAGTGCGGCATGCGATGGCCTGTCGGCACACTGGTTCTTCGGCATCGACCGGGAATTGGCGTACCCGGAGCCGGCATTCGATGCAGATCTCACGCGCGACGGCCCGACGTACCGGCTCACCATCCGCGCTCGGGTGCTCTTGCGCGACGTGTGCATATTCGCCGACCGCCTGGACCCGGAGGCCATCATGAGCGATCAACTGATAACTCTTCTGCCGGGCGAGTCGGCCACGTTCGACATCAGTTCGGATCGCGAGCTATCGCTGGAGGCCCTGACGGGGCCGCCGGTGTTCCAGTGCGCGAATAGGTTCGGCATATAGCGCTGATCGCGCTACTTGAAGCGCTTGACAGCGCTTCCACATCTTCGACACGCAAGACAGAATCGATTGGTGGCGCCGATGGCGCTATCCGCAGACTCACAGCATGACTGGGGGCAAACCCATGGCACCGAGGACGCTTAATATCAAACCCGACCCGGACTTCAGTCGGTTCGAGAAAGTGCTCAGACGCGCGGGGGAACCCGACCGTGTTCCGATCATGGAGCTTTACTCCAACATCGAGCCGGCCGTGCTCAAAGCGATTGGCAAGTATGAGGAGCCACCCGGCGACCTGGAGAGCGAACAGGGCATCCGGCATCGCTTGGGGCAACACATCACCTACCAACACTCGCTCGGGTACGACTATGTCGCGGTCGGCCCGCAAGGGTTCAGCTTCCAGGCTATGGAGCGGCCGACGGCGTTGACCGATAGCGGCGAGATATCGTACATCACCGGCGATGCGGCGACCATTGCAGGCTGGGACGATTTCGAGAACTATGCTTGGCCGGAGGTGTCGACCGCCGATTTCACGCCGGTCGAGATCATGGCCGAGATGATCCCCGACGGGATGAAGGCGACTTCGTTGGGACCAGGGGGCGTTCTGGAGAACGTGATGTGGCTCATGGGCTACGAGGGGATCAGCCTGCAGATCTACGACGACGAGCCGCTGGTGCAAGCGATGTTCGACGCCATTGGCACACGGCTCGTGACCTATTTCGATAACGTAGCGTCGCACGACGTGATCGGCGCCGTCGTCTTGGGCGACGACATGGGCTTCAAGACGCAGACGATGCTGTCTCCGGACCTGATGCGCAAATACGTGTTCCCGTGGCAGGCTAAGGTTGTCGATGCGATCCACGAGCACGGCAAGCCGGCCATACTGCACGCGTGCGGCAACCTGACGTCGGTGATGGACGACGTGATCGACTGTGGCTGGGAAGCGCGGCACTCGTTCGAGGACGCGATAGAGCCGGTGTGGGATGCGAAGAAGACACATGGCGACCGGATTTCGCTCATGGGCGGCTTCGACATGGACAAGATATGTCGGATGCCCGTCGACGAGGTGCGCAAACACACCGAGACGCTGATCGAGCGATGCGCGCCGGGTGGCGGCTGGGCGCTCGGCACGGGCAACTCGGTCGCCGGCTACGTGCCGGCGGAGAACTTCCTGGCGATGCTCGAGGTCGGCTTCGAGGCCGGGGTTTACTGAGGCGGCCAATATCGTGGTCGACGGACTCCTTGCGGCGTGGGAGCGGGGGCACGTGGATACTGCCAAGGGGCGTGTCATAGACTGGCTCGCAGAAGACGGGCCGCCCGTGTACCGTGCCCTGGCGCTGTTGGTAAGGGGCGATGACGTCTGCACCGCCGCGAACCTGTTGGAAGACGGAGTGGCCGCTGCCGACATGTTCACCACGCCCGGCTATGTGCGGGCTTACATGCGTCACCGTCACCAGTTGCCCGCCTCGCTTGCCGATGGTATTCGCGATCTGCTGACGCGGCGGACGAGTTTCGGCGGCCTGTACGACTTCGAGCACACCGAGAACCACAAGGTGGCGATTGCGGCGACACGGCTCCTGACGGCGCAAGCATTCCCCGACGAACGGATCGATAGCACGCTCGCGCCGGTGGCGTATGCCGCCGCGCTCGACTGGCTGCGAGCATGGACGGAGAGCCGCTGCATCTACGGGCTGACGGAGTTCCACAGCCCGGACTACAGTATGGTGTACGTGTTGCCGTTGCTCAATCTGCGCGATCTTGCCGCCGAGCCGGCAGTGCGACGCATGGCGGAGATGGCGGTGGACTACATCGCCGTCGAGCATGCGATCAGCCATCTGAACGGCATCTATGCCGGTGGTCACAGCCGCGCCTATGACACGTATATTCTGCACACGCGCGCGCATTCGGCCCACGATTGGTCGTATCTGTTCTACGGCGCCGCGCGGCTTCGGGAGCCGGGAGCTTTGTGGAAACTGTTCACGGCGGCGGATTCGGACTACGAGCCGCATCCGGCGATTGTTGCCGCGGCGCTCGACCGTCGCCGACCCTACGCCCTTCGCGAGCGCCGTGCCGAGACGATCTCGAACGGCGTGCCCGTAGACGTCCAGCGGTACACATGGATGACCGACGCATTTGCACTCAGTTCGACATACGGAGCGTCATGGCCGGATCACCAGCACCGCTGGAGCCTGAAGATCGACTCGCCCTATGAGCATTCGACCGTCTTCACCAACCAGCCGGGCAAGAGTGAGAAATGGGGCGAGTGGCACGGCGCATCGGAGTACGAACATCTCCTGCAGCACGAAGGTACGTTGCTTGTGGCCTACCATATCCCTGACGGCGACCCACGTCCGACCATCCACGGGCATCTGCCCGGCGCGGCGGAAGAGTATTGGCCGGAGCCGGCTTCGCTCTCAGGCGAATCGCCCCCTCAATGGCTATTCATGCGGATTGGCGATGCGTTCGTAGCGATGCACCCGGTCGCCCCGTTCCGGCTGCGGCCGAGGGACTATCCCGATGGCTACGAGAAGGACCCCGGTCAGGATTTCTACTGGGAACTGCTAAGCCCCCATCGCACGAATGGCTTGGTGCTGGTGGCGGCGCGGGCGGCAGACCATCCCTCGTTCGAGGCGTTCGTGACGACTACTCGGCGAACACGGCCCGCCGTGGATCGCGAGCGAATCGCCGTCGGTTACGAGACGGCCGATGGGACGAAGCTTGAGCTTCTGAACCCCGGCCCCGCACCGGGCGCGGCGAGCTGCGTGCGCCCCGACGGCACGGTGTCCGCCGAGGTAACGCACACGCACTACCGCGCTCAGCGACCTAGGGCGACGGCGACAATCGACGGCGTAGCGCCGGAATACCGCGATTGGCCGCTGATCGACAGCCCCTTCGTGTGCAGCGAGTTCGGCAGCGGCATCATCCGTGTCGAGCACGGCGGCCAAGGGCTGGAGCTAGACTACCGCACGATGACGAAGCGAGACTGGTAGATGGCGCTCCCATCGGGCGCACGCGCCGCCGCCGGAGCGGCGGCATGGAGGACCGAGACGTGAGAACACGAGCGATCTGTCTGAGCACCGCATCAGGGCTTCTCATGTCGTTAGCCATGGGTTGCACGGGGTCGTCGGAAATGGCGCGAGAAGTGCTGGTCATCGCCCACCGGGGAGCCAACGAGGTGGCCCCCGAGAACACGGTGGCCGCCTTCGCCGCTGCGGCCGAGATGGGCGCGGACTACGTCGAGGTTGACATCCGCACGACCCTCGACGGAAAGCTCGTCTGCATGCACGACCGCGCTGTCGACAGGACGACCGACGGCGCGGGCTTGGTGTCGGACCTGACGTTCGACGGCGTCCGTTCGTTGGACGCGGGAAGCTGGTTCGACTCGTCATTCGCGAGGACGCAGGTACCGACTGCCGACGAGGTGTTCGAAGCGCTCAAGGGGCGCTGCGGCATATACGTCGACGCGAAGGACGTGTCGGCGGATGACGTCGCCGCGTTGGTGCGCCGTCACGACGCCGTGGCATCGACGATCGTCTACGGCAACCTGGATTTCCACTCAGCATTGCGCGAGATCGCGCCGGAGATTCATGCATCGACTTGGTACCGGCACGACAACCTCGATCGGATCGTCGCGGCAGCCGACCCCGACTGGTTCGGCTTCTCATACCGGGCATTGAGCAATCGGAGCGTCGACTCGTGCCACGCGGTCGGCGCTCGGGTGGACGTCAACAACATGCCGGTCGACAACCCTGAGGGCTGGGACCGTACGACTGGGTGCGGCGCCGATGCGCTGATGACGGACAGGCCGGCGCCGATGCTCAAGTACCTGCGTGAAAGAGGATTGCACCGCTGAGCCATGGTGGCCGCCGACCGGGCCGCAGCCGCACGACAAGGATGGATAAGAGTGGACGACGACGAACGCATTGCCTCCCCTGAGCCAGATTTCGACACAGCTTCGGAATGGTGGCCCGACCTGCGGTCGATCTGGACGCCTATCGGGTGGAAGAACCACGCGTTTCGGTTCAACGTGTTCTTCAACGGCACCATCGTAGCACAGCCCGATCGTAACCGTCGCACGCAAGAGTGGGGCGGCCAGGGCGTGCAACTGACGTTCCCGCCGAGCAACTGGACGCCCGCCTGGTACGATAACGACATGGTCGATCAGGGATGGTCCGATCGGAATGCTCCCGTACTCTGGAGTGAATGGTCGAGCGAAGGAGTCACCATTCGACAGGAGGTGTTCGCGCATGTGGCTGGCGGTGAGGAAACCGAGACGGGTCTCGAGCCGTTGTTCGCCTGGGTACGGCTGTCGGTGGTGCGAGTCTGCCCGACGCTGCCGATGGATCCGAGCTACCCGCTCACGATGATGCTCCAAGCACCGCACATGTCCACCGGAATGTCGACGGGGCAGAACATCACGTATCACCGCGAAGCATCCGAGTACCCGCGCGCGCTGATGGCAGAGAGCGCTGAGCTGAAGCCCGGCGAAGCGTATCGAGTCGTCGAGGAAGACGGAAGGGCTCGTTTGGCGATGGCGCATGGCGATGCTCTGGCCGCTCGTTTGACACGTGGCACTCGGTTCTCAGAGAGCGATTGGGTCCTTCGCATAGAGATTCCACCCGAGGTCGGCTCGTCGATCGACCTGCTGGTCCCGATGGTTCCGGCCGACAGGGAAGCATTCGATGCGGAGCTTAAGCTGGGGCGAGACGGGGCGCTAGCCGAGGCCGAAGAGTTCTGGTCGCGAGAGCCCGCGACCGCGGCGCGAATCGAGACTCCGGAAGAGCCGATCAACCAGGCTGTGCGGAGAAGCATACAGTTTGCAGAGATCGTAGCGGAGCGTAGCCCTGTCGACGGGCGCCATTCGCTTCTGACAGGCTCGTTTGTGTACGTCGATCTATGGGCCACGCCGGCGGCCATGACGCTGATGATGACTCTCGATACTATGGGCCACCACGAAGCGGCCGGGAGGTATCTCGACCGGCTCCTGAGCGAACAGGGCACCGTCCGACCGCCCGGCGAGGGCGCGAAGAGCCACCCAGGGTACCTGAGCGCTCCCAGAGCGCTCACGGCGATAGACTGGCTTTCGGACCATGGAGCGATCCTCTACGCAGCAGCGGGACATGGGTTGCTCTCCGGAGATGACAGATTCATCGGTGAATGCGTCGAACCGATGATCAAGGCATGCGACTTCATTCGCGACGCTCGGTCAGCGACGGAACACGGCGGTGTGCCGGGCCTAATGCCGCCGGCCGTTGCCAACGATCGAGGCACGCAACTGCAGGCGGTATGGAACGATGGATGGAGCTTCAAGGGGCTGACGACGGCAGTCAGGCTGTTGGGACGGATCGGACATTCGCGAGCGGAGGAGTTTGCAGGTGAGGCCGCCGACTACAAACGACGCTTCGTCGACGCGTTCAGAGCCAAGAGCGCCGGGATGCCCCGGTGGACGGACGCGGAGGGGATCGAGCATCCCCTCGTGCCGACGGCCCTCACGGGTGACACCGGCGAGGAGTATCGGCACCCGTTCTACCTCGATACGGGGCCGCTGTTCTTGGTGTTCGCCGGGCTGATGGACGCGAACGATCCGCTGATGACCTCCGCAACAAGCTGGTTCCGCGAAGGGCCGCCACGCGACATGTACATCTTCGACGGCGACTTCGCTCAGGTCGCGTGCCTCGAGCGCGAGATGTCGAGTTGCGAGCCGTGCTATAGCTGGAACGTCTTCCATTCCCACTGGTTGGGCGACAGGCGCAGGTTCCTCGAAGGCATGTACAGCCTATTCGCCGGGGGCCTCTCCCGTAAGACTTTCACCGCGGTAGAGACTCGCGGCGGTCAGGCCGGAATCACCCCGGCGCTGCTGCCGCTCTACATGGCGCGGCTGGCGGTGGTGGACGATCAGACAGCGCCCGGCGGGCTACATTTGCTGCGCCTGGTGCCCCGCGCATGGGTTCGAGCCGACTCCGAGACGATCTTCGAGCGAATCCCGACCGAGTTCGGGCCCGTCACGCTAAGGTTTCGGCTCGACGAGCGAACCCATACTCTCGACATTCGGTTCGAGCCTTCGTATCGACATGTGCCGGAGTCGGTAACGCTTCACACTCCGCCGTTCGAGGAGATCGACAGCGTCGTTCTCAACGGCCGCACTATGGACCCATCCAAGGGGACGGTTGTTCTGCCATGAAAGAGACACACACGTTCAAGAATGTCGATGGGCTTGAGTTGAAGGCGAATGTTCATCCGGCTCCGAATGCCGAGAATGCTCCGGCGATAGTCTGGATTCACGGCGGC
>CAZSJP010000088.1:0-10294 GCA_964606675.1 uncultured bacterium | reverse complement strand
ACTACCCGGAGTACACCGACCTGCTGCGAGACGGAGAGCAGGAGGAAGATGAGTGATCGGTGGTCATGCCGGGAACAGCCGCCCTATCACCGGGTCGGGGTGGCTGACGACGTGAGCGGCGGCGAACGTCCCCACGCGCCCGGCTTCGGATTCGCCGGCTGCCATCGCCGCAACGACGTTGCTCAAGTCGCCGCGGATTATGACGCAGACGCGTATCGCGCCGATCTTGTCCTTGGAAACCAACTCGACCGACGCGGCCTTCAGCATCGTGTCGAGCCCCGCCACCGCGCCGACGAACCCTTTCGTCTCCAGCAGCCCGAGCGCACGGTCTTCGCGGTCGTCATCGGCATCGGGCAGCAGGTGCGATCTCGACTTGAGTATGCCGCTAACCGATTGCTCGCAGTCGATCAGCCAGTTGGCCTCCGCCGCATAGCGCGGCGCCATCGACACTCCGACCGTAACGTCGAGCTCGTCGGCCATGTCGCAGCCGACGTCGAAGGCCGCGCGGACCGCGCCGGTCTCGCCAGTGACCTTGATTAGCATCGCGCCGAGCGTGTTCGTCTCGATACCCGCGAGGTGCACGTCCGCTGCTTTCACCATCGCGTCCGCGATGAGAATTGATGGCGGAAGGCCCCAGACCTCCACCAGCCCGACGGGCTGACCGGGGTGGAGCCGCGTGGTGTCCTCCATCTAGCGGTCTTCCTGAATCCGCCGAACCACCTCGGCGACGATCCGACCGACATCCTCTTCCGACGTGCTGCCGGCGGGGAAGTCCGGTCCGCAACCAGACACCGGACCGTCGATTTCGGCGACGAAGCCATGCTCGCCGAGGATGCAGTGGAGGGTCTGCCTGACCGCGCCCAGATCGCACTGCTCTTTCGGCGAGAGCGGCTGTCGCGACGGGCCGACCATGAACCCACGCAGGCCGATCGCCGCCATGAACCCGTCCGGGAAGCTGCTGCCGAACAGCATCGCGTTTATCAACTCCAGCAGCTTGAGTTGTATGCGCCGAGCCTCATCGAGATCGCCACTCAGCGTGGAGTGGTACAACTTCATGACGACCTCGGGCACGACGCCGCTGGTGGCGATAGTGCCGCCATCGGCGCCCATCAGGAGTGCCGGCATGAGGATTTCCTCGGTTCCGATGAACAGCGAGAAATCCGGGCGCTTGGGCTTGATCTCGTTGATGAGATTCATGAATCGCGGCAGGTCGCGGCTGGAGTCTTTGATTCCTATTATGCGCTGATGGTCCGCCAGACGGACAACGGTGTCGATGGCGATCTCGTTGGTGAATTGCGGGATGTTGTACAGGAGTATGTCGAGCGGCGAGTGGCGAGCTAGTTGCGCAAAGTGCACCTCCACGCTGTCCAACGTCAGGTTGTATTAGAACGGCGGACATATCGCGGCCGCGGCGCACCCCAACCTCGCATACGCGTCGCACGCGGAAAGGGTATCGCGCAGGTTGGCCTCGGCCGCACCGGCCATGATCGGCACTCTGCCGGCGGTCTGGTCCGCGACGATTCGGATGATCTCGTGTCTCTCCTCGGCGCTGAATCGTGTGAACTCGCCGGTGCTGCCGTTCGGATAGAGACCGCTTATGCCCTTGTCGATGAGCCAATCCACGTAGCGGCGCAATTCGCGTTCGTTTATGTTGCCCGCGTTGTCCTGCGGTACGATGTTCGGCGTGAAGACGCCCCGCAATTTGGGTTCCGACATGTCCGTGTCCTTGCCGTTCGCACCGTGCGCACGATGCTTCAGAATGTGATCGTAAGGCCGCCGTCGACCGTTATCGTCTGACCTGTAATGTAGGTCGCATCGGGCCCCGAAAGAAACATCGCGACGCCGGCGACTTCTTCCGGATCGCCGGCCCGGCTCAACGGAAGTCTGTGTCCTTCTATGTATTGCTTCCGAAACCCGTCGGTCTCCAATTCTCTGGTCCCATCCGGCAGAACGGACATCGGCGTCTCGATGAAGCCGGGCGCGATCGCGTTGACGAGGATGCGCCTCGGTGCCAGTTCGAGCGCCAGCGCGCGGGTGTACTGCACCAGGCCTCCCTTCGCCACCGAGTACGACGAGCCGCCCATCTCGACGCGAGTAGAGTGGATGCTGGCAACGTTCACGATCCGGCCGCCGTCGGGCATCATCGGTACCAGCGCCCTGCAGCAATGCGCGGCACCTTCGAGGCTCACGCGTATCGGCACGCGCCACTCGTCCCAGTCGGACGAGATCGCGTCAGACGGATGATTCACGCCCGCGTTGTTGACGAGAACGTCGACCTCTCCCCATCGGTCGCCGAGAACGGCCACCGAAGCGCCTTCGGCCGCGAACCTGACGGCGACGGCGCGGCCGATCCCGCTGCCGCCGCCGGTGACGACCACGTGTTTGCCCGCTAGAATGAACATCGCGTCGCCATCCTATGCTTCCGGGGCCCGGACGTCGGCGAGCACCTCGCCGGCCATCTCGATGCGCGCCGGCCTGAAATACTCGCGAACCGTGTCCATGTCAACTTCTACCCCCAACCCCGGCGCATCGTGAGGCGCAACCAGCCCGTCATCGCCGCGCTCCAGACGGTTGCGGACCAGTCTTCGCGCGAGATCGGCCCCATCGGCGGGATACTCCAGATAGCGAGCGCTCTGGGTCGAAGCGAACACGGCCAGCGACGCGGCTAGGCTCACGTGAGACTTGAATGTGTGGTTGACGTACGTTACTCCGGCGCTCCCCGCCAGCCCGAGCACCTCCCTCGCTGCCGATATGCCGCCGATCCTACCGACGTCGATCTGGACGAAGTCGACCCGCCCGTTCTGTATGAGGTCCTGTGCCGCCCGTACTGAGTTGCTGCCCTCGCCGGCGGCGATCGGCACCGGTGGGCTCATGTCTGTGAGCATTCCGTATTCGGCGACAGCATCGGGCGCGAGAGGCTCCTCCAGCCACGTCGGCTCGTACTCCGCGAACGATTCGGCGCGCCTGTACGCTGTCGCGTAGTCATCGTCCCATGCGACGCCGGCGTCGATCATGATCTCGGCATCGGGGCCCATCCCCTGGCGCGCTGCCGCGACGAGCCCGACATCGAACTCGGCACCGTACCGGCCCATCGGCCCCCAGCCGAACTTGGCGGCGCGATAGCCATCCGCGCGCAGGCTCTCCGCGACCGACCGCGTCTCGTCCGGCGTGTCGCCGAACAGGACCGATGCGTACGGCAGCTTCGGGCACGGCGGCCCGTCTTCCAGCAGTCGGTAGACGGGCTGTTGCAGGTGCTTGCCCAGCGCATCCCAGAGCGCAACGTCGGCGCCTGAGTATGCGTGGTGGATGTGCTCGATATCGAGGCCGCGACGCATGACCTTCCGATGCAGGCGCGCGACGTCGTCGACGGATTCGAGCGTCTCACCGACCAAAGACTCGCGGATGCCGACTATGTTGCTGTGCGACATGGGGCAGCAGTATGCCGCAAGGCACACCAGCGGCGACGAGTCGCACTCACCCCACCCTTCGACGCCGGTATCCGTGCGCACCCGGACGAGGAGCGTGTCTTGCGTGCCGTCGGCCGCGTCCCGAATGACCGGCATCGCGAGTGGGTATGTGTCGACAGATGTGACGATCACGCTTCGCTCCGGTCGTACCGCCCGAGCGTCACCGCGATATCCGCGGTCACGCTCTCGCCAGGCACGAGGTGCCGCGCGCGGCCGCGGTCGATCGCCTCTGAGAGCGCCTTCGGCCAGGTTGTGCATGGCTCCAGAATCAGCACTTCCAGATCGCGCCATCCGCCGTACGACGCGAATATCCACACCGTCGGGAACACGTCTACGGGGAAATCGACTGTGAACCGCCAGTCCTCGGCCTTGTTCGCAAGCCCGCATGTACCGGATTCAAGCTCGGTCAGGTACAGGAACTCCGTCGTGCCGTCCATCGGGCCTATGCGGTCGGCTCGAACTGCGGCGCCGGCCGCGTGGGCTGCGTCCGGCCAAGGGAACTCCTTCACGTGTCCGAACCGGCTGAAGGACGGGTCGACGGGGATCGCGTTGCCCGCCGGCACGACGATCTCGCAGCCCTGGCTCACCTTCAGAGCCGGGTGCAGCTTCCATAGGAAGTCGATCGGCTCGCGTCCGACGTTGGTCACCGTCGACTCCATCCGCAAGATCGGTTCGGCGTCGTCGAGGCGCATCCGTCGTTCGTACGCGAGGGGGTTGATGGGCATCGTGCCGCGCAAGAGGAGCGAGTTGTCGTCGTTCGTCGCGTCAAGCGGGCAGGTCCACAGCTCGCCATGGTCCGCCCACGGCTCGCCGCCGATGTCCTCGGCCAGGTCGTTCGGCAGCAGCTCTTCCCAGCCGCCGAAGAAGTGGTCGTCGTATTTGGAGCCGATGGGCAGCTCGCGCTGCTTCAGCCGCGGGTTGTGCCAGAGGAACTGCCTGGCCATGCCCTTGTGAAAGAGGTGGACGATCCTGCCGCCAAGCTTCGGGACGACGTCGGCGACCATGGTATCGTTCTCCAGTCGGACGACTTCGAACCCCTGGAACGACCAGCCGCGTGAAATAGTGCCGGGCATGATGGCTGTCTCCGTGAAGGTCCAAGGCCGATAATATCGCCCTATAATGGTCGAGACTCCGACGCGGGGTTACAAGGCTTCGCGGTCGCCGGCCGGCGCTTACGTCAGGCACCCTTGACGGCGGGACATATATTGGTCTATTGTATGTCGTATACCGCTATCGGTGACAATATAGCGAGTGCCGGTGGTACCCTACAATACTAGAGACCTACAACGCTGGGAGGTGCAGTGTGAGCGAGACGTGTAGCGTGGCCGGCAAAGCAACGGCGCCCCACGACGTCCTGACCGGTCTTGAGACCCGCCAGCCATTCCTCAAGGCCATCGATGAGCGTCTGGCCGAAGCCGCTGAGAAAGAGACGAGCGTCTCGCTGGCGCTCGTGGACATCGACTGGTTCAAGAAGGTCAACGACGAGCACGGCCACGCAGTCGGAGACGCGGTCATCAAGAGGATTGCGTCGCATCTGATAGCGCTGATCCCCGGCAGCGGGGCCGTCTACCGCTACGGCGGCGAGGAGTTCGCGATCCTCCTTCCCGAGACGGAGAAGGAGGCGGCGTTCTTGCACGTCGAGGGGGCCCGCCGGGCATTCGAAAATGCGAGCGGCCAGGTCTTTGAAGCCGATGGGAAGGAGTGCGCCGTCGACGTTACCTTCAGCACCGGAGTGGCGACGTGTCCCGACGATGCCACGGGCGCCAAGGACCTCATCCGCAAAGCGGACGAGGCGCTCTATCGAGCGAAGGCGACCGGGCGCAACAAAGTCGTCCTGGCGCGTCAGGAGAAGATGGTGACCAAGACGAGCTACTACACACAGAGCCAGCTCGAACGTCTGTCCCTGGTTGCCAAGCGCGAAGGAGTCGGAGAGGCCATGCTTCTGCGCGAGGCGCTCGACGACTTGCTGAGGAAGCTCCTCGTTCGCGAGGTCTAGGGCTATCAAGGAAGGAGAGTCGCACAATGGCGTCGTACGCAAGCATCGCAATCCGTACCCTAATCATCGCGGCCATTTCCGTGCTGGCAGTCGCACAGAGCGCGTGCCAGAGCGGCTCGGACCCGCGCGACATCGTGTTCCCCTACACGTGGGGTGGCAATATCGACACCTCGCGGTTCCGAGAGCCGTCGGGGATCGTGTTCCACCCCGGCCGCAAGACGCTCTTCGTCGTAGGTGACGAGGGTGACGTCTGTGAGATGACTACCGAAGGCCACGTCATCCGAGAGAGCCGCATCGGGGGCGAGGGCCGCCGCGATCTTGAGGGCATCACGTGCAATCCTGCCACGGGGATGCTCTACGCCGTCGTCGAAGGCGAAGAGCGGATCGTAGAGATCGACCCCGGTAACTTGGGCATGGTGAGGGAGTTCATCATCGATCGCGTCTTCGACGGCGACACGGTCATCGCCGCCGGCGGTCAGGGCATCGAAGTGATCGCGTTCGCCCCGGATGCCGAGCATCCCGAAGGCGGCACGTTCTACGTCGCGAACCAGAGCTTCGGCCTCGACAACAAGAACGACCGTTCGATCGTCTTCGAGGTAGTGGTCCCTCTCTCGGGACGCACGGCCGAGCCGGTTCGCGTCAGCATCTCGCGGTACTTCTCGCTGGGCGTTGTCGACCTATCGGGTATGTCTTATGCCGGCAGATGTTTGCTGCGCGTCACCAGCGATGCGACGAACACGCTGTGGGAGGTGACGACGGGGGGCGGTATCGTTCGCTCGTACGCGTTACCGGGAGAGAATCAGGAGGGGATCGCCGTAGACGACTCGGGCGCGATCTATATCGCGCAGGACAGCGGCGGGATCGTCAGATTCCGTGCGCCTGACGACGGTCGGTGACCGGAGCCGTCACTTGTCGTAAAGCCCCGCTGCCGCGTAGGCTTCGTCGATCACCTCGACGACGTGCATGACGCGAACGTCCATGCCGCGAAGGCGTGCACCGGCCTGAATCTGCATCTGGCATCCAGGGTTCGCCGTGATAACGACGTCGGCTCCGGATTCGCCGATCGCGTCGAGCTTGTCGGCCAGGACGTCCTCGGCGAGTTCCTGGTGAGTGAGGTTGTATATTCCGCCTGAGCCGCAGCATCGCTCGGTGCCGCGCAGCGGGACCAGATCGAACCCCGGTATCGCGCTGGCCAGAACGTCCTGCGGAGCCTGCTGCACTCTTTGGGCGTGGTGGAGGTGGCAGGGAGCGTCGTATGCCGCGCGGTGGCCGACAACAACTCCCTTCGCCAGGTCGCGCTCAGCGAGGAACTCGGAGAAATCCCTCACACGGGCGCTGAACGCCGCTGCGCGCTTGGCGTAAGCTTCGTCGTCGGCGAGGAGCGCGCCGTACTCTTTCATGATGGCGCCGCATCCGGCCGCGTTCACGACTATCGGCGCGTCGGTGCCGTCGTCGAATGCGTCGATGTTCCGGAGCGCCAGCCCGCGGGCATCCTCTCGGTAGCCGGCGTGCGCATGCAGTGCCCCGCAGCAGCCCTGATCCGACTGCAAGTCGACCTCGCAGCCATTCACCTTCAGGATTCGCGTCGTGGCCTGGTTCACGCTCCTGTAGAGTTCGTCCATCACGCAGCCCCGGAACTGCACGACCCTGTCGGTTCCGGTGGACGCGACGGCTGCCGGTCGAGGGCGGTCGGGAGCCGGCGGAGGAAGCATCTCAAGCCCCTTCCGGACGATAGTCGGCAGCGCCTTGGGCCACCCTCCTGACGGGCGCAGATGGCGCAATATACGCATCGGCCATACGGCGACACGAAGCGGCCATCGTCTCGGTATCAGGAGCCGCACGCCAAGCCACCGCAGCAGCCTGCCGAGCATCCCGAGAGGGTCGAGATGTTTGGCCCGCAGATCCTCCCGCACGAACTGCATCACGTGTTCGTATTCGACGCCGGACGGGCAGGCGGTCTCGCATGCTCGGCAGCCGATGCACGCTTCCATGTGCTCCATGTACGCGTCGTCGGCGTCGATGCGCCCCGCCGCCACGGCCCTCATCAGGTAGAGCCGTCCGCGCGGCGAGTCGTTCTCGTCGTAGAGAACCGTGTATGTCGGGCAGTGCGGCAGGCACAGTCCGCAATGCACGCAAGCCATCAGGGCTTCTTCCTGACCGGCCATCGCTGCTTGTAGTGGTGTCGCCACTTGCTTCCTCTTGTGGAATGGAGTCGGCTCGCCTGCATCGTCGTGCCGCGAGTCGAGTTGTGGGTTACATACCGGCCACGAACCGGCCTGGATTGAGGGCGCCGTCGGGGTCGAACACTTCCTTCGTTCGACGCATGAGCGGCTCGCTCGTCCCAACCGGGCCCCAGGCGTCGATACGGTCTTTCAGTTCCGAAGGCGCTCTGTGGATTATCAGCGAACCCCCCTCGGCCACGCACGATTCCCGCAACTCCCCGACAACCGACGCCAGTTGGTCCATCTTCGACTCGCCCGCCTCGATCAGCATCCACAGCCCACCCAACTCTGGTGCGGCGGTGCAGCCGAGCCGTTCGGCCACAGGTGAGAGAGCTTCCCGCGCGGCGGCTGCAACGCCTTCGGCCTTGCTTGGCGGAACGCTGACTCGGAGCGCCACGCTGGCGCGCTCGATGCATGGCAGATCGGCCAGGGCGCGCCAGAAAACGTCCATTCGCTCGCCATCGAAGCGCTCAAGCGCCTCAACGCCGCGGTCTTTCGCCATCGCCTCCAACCGGCTCGTCTGGTCGACCACGTCGGCCTCCTCGCCGGCAAGCCGAACGGCGAGCATGCTTCCCTGCCGTTGCTCCCCGACGCCGGCCCACTCGCAGGCTTCGGCGTCGACCAGTTCGAGGGCCACCGGCAGGACGTAGTCGCGCGTGAGCGTCCGGCCCAGCGCCCAAAGTGACGTGGAGTCCGCCGTCAGCAACGTCGTCGACTCGGCGTTCGGCTTCGGGCGCACACGTACGTTGATCTCCGTTATCACGCCAAGTGTGCCCATGGAGGCGACGAATAGCCGCGTCAGGTCGTACCCGGCGACGTTCTTCACCACGCGACCGCCGGCGCGGATCACCTTCCCCTGCATCGTGGCGGCCTCGATGCCGACGACCCAATCTCGCGGGCGACCGTAGCCCTGCCTGAATGGGCCATTCTCCCCGACCGATACGATGCCGCCAAGTGTGCGATCAATGCCTCCGGGAGGATCCCACGGCAGCACCTGTCGTTCCGATGACAGGCGTTCGTTGAATGCACCCAGCGTGCAGCCGCTACCCACGGCCGCCGTGAGGTCGTCAGGTTCGTATTCGCTGATCGCCGTCAGGCGGCTCGTCGAAAGCCACGTGTCGCCGCGTCGGGGCCGGTTGCCCAACCCGAGATGGCTTCCGCTGCCCACTGGCAGCACCGCCCAACTCTCGGACGCCGCCATCTTCAGCACCTCGGCCACCTCGGACGCATCCGAGGGCCGAACGACGCAACTCGGAGTGGCGTCATCGCAATCGCAAAGGCGGCCGTCGGGGTCGGCGACCCAATCGGCGCCAACGATCCCGGTCAGTGCCGCGCGCATGCTATCGTCAGGTAATGTCGTCGTCATCGTCGCTCCAGGTTCCCGGTCGGATGCGCCGGTCGCCGCGATTGCTCGACCCGAAACGTCGGTTCGGAGGCCCAGACCGCGCCTGCCACGGTCGTCTTAGCGGATCTCGGCGTCAGAGATACATAGAGTGAAACGGTACGCCCCATCGCGCCGGCGATGCAACCGCCACGCTCCTGCAGGAGGCTCAGGATTGGGCAGGATGCCACGCCGCGCCGCCCTTCGCAGGCCGACTTGTGCTGATAACATTCCTTATGTCATGCAGGATCGCGCTCGCATGCAGGTCCCCAGCGTGCGTGGAGCAAGCTCGGGCCAATCAGACCGGCGGCCCTACCCGCCATAGGCACCAGTCGCTGCCGGGTCGCGTCTTCCCCGCCGCCGATTCGATTCCGCGATGCGCCGACGGCCCTCCTCCCTCCGCAGACCGGTAGACAACCCACCGTGCATTCGGCACCAGCCGTTGCGTGGTCTGCAGAGGATGTCGTCCTACACGGCCTTCGCTCGGCACGGAGCGCCGGCCCTGGTCTTTGCGCCGCAACGTGGGCGGTCCTGCTTGAGCGCCCTCGCGTATGGCGGCATGGTGCCGGCGGCGACGGGCTGCGGCGTCGATGCCACTGCCCCTCTTCCTACCTCCATGTCGCGCGCGAGAAGTTAGCTTCTGCGTCGCATTCCGTGGGCCGGGCAGCCACGCCTCGGCGACCACCTCTGCGCCAGCCATCGTGTGGTGCTGCGGCCGGTCGCAACCGAGTGGGGCGCACAGCCGCGGCAAGCCTGGCCTCAGCTGCGAGCATGTCGATGACGCCTTCCACTGCCTGTCTCCCGAGCGTGCCCTGACAGGCCCGACAGGCCAGAGCGGCCGCACCGTCATCGGCCCACAGCGCCGCTCCGCAGTCCTGGACGAGTTGGCGCCTTCGAGCTTGCCACGATTCAGATGGTGCCACAAGACTGGGCCGATCCGGTGTCCCCGGTGGCTCTGTGCTATCAGGTGAAGAGGAGTGACTGATCGGACCAGGCCGGGCGGAAGCATTCAGTCTCTCCGCAGCACCAACGGCCTCACATGCCGCCTCGACACTCAGGCGGCGCCGACCTCTGCTCTCCCATGCCCCTCACACCGTAGTACCCCTCGATCACTGGCGCGCCGGATAATGTGTCGTTCATCACGTTCCGGCCACTCTCCTCCGCGTCCGCCCGGCCGAACATCGCCTGGTTCATCTTCTCCACGACGCGACTGGTGTGCGCCTCGGTG
>CAZSJP010000087.1:6949-10371 GCA_964606675.1 uncultured bacterium | reverse complement strand
GGCTAGCTACAGGATCGGCGCGGTGGCGGACGGCATTGCTGCACTGCTGATGTTGATGCCGGCGCTCGGAGAGCTACTGTCCGGTCCGCCGAGTTCGGGATCGGAGGCCGACTACGCTCATGCATTGGCTCTCGCGGGCGCACTGATGGCGGGTTGGGCATGCCTGCTCATGTGGGCGGATCGAGATCCTATAGCCCGCAAGGGGGTGCTACTTCTCACTGCGGTACCGACGGTACTGCAGCTCGCCATTCCGGGCATCTACGCTGAAGTGGCGGGCTTCAGGAACCTGGAAGTGCTGCGCTTTGGCTGGCTGGTACAGGCCGCCATACTGGCCCTCTTCATAGTGTCGTACATGAAAGCCCGGAGCACGGACGGCCAGTAGGCGCCCCCGGCGCCATCCAACAGACACCAGTGGGGTACTCCGCCCGGCCCATTCGTGGGGCCTCCCTGACATGCCGCCGCGCGTTCGTAGGACGACGCAGGGCCATAGCAGCCGCCAACGGAGCCAAAGGCGGCCGGGTTTGCTCGTCGGCTGGCGTTCGCGGGGCATGAACCGAGTCGCGGACCGAAGCGGCCGAGGTTGCCCCGTGTACCCGGCGCAACCTGCGCCTACCACGTGATCGTCGCCAATGTCACGACTGATAATAGGACTTATGTCATCTACGCCGTGCGCCCGTGCACCCGCGCGGCCCGACAACCGGCCCAATCCCGAGGAGACGCACGATGACCCAGCAGAACCGAGACCTCATTCTCCCCGACGTGCCACGGCTGAATCACTACGAGCACCCTGATATCTTCCTGGAGGCTCTGAGCGTCGCCGCATCGTACGGAGACGACACGCTCCGGGAGCGGCTTCCCCCGGGCCCCTACGAGCGCTTGTCGGGGTACACGGGCCGCGGGTGGCTGATCGGTTTCGACGACGCGAGCTACTACCAAAGGGCCGAGACGACGCAGGCGCCCGATGCGGGTTTCGCCGTATCCGGCGTCAGTGCGTGTCTGGAACACCGCGAGACGCTGGGTGAAGCCGTCAAGCACCTCGGTCACGTTCCGGAGTTCCTCTGGAACACTGAATGCCGATACGAGGTCGACGCCGACCTGGCGGCGCCCTTCGTGAAAAGGGGCGAGCAGATGGGCCGTGCGTCGGTCCAGAGCTACGTCACCGAGTACATCGCGACGCAGCGGCGTCCGCTGGTGTGTATCATGAACCTGCCGAACGTCCCCGCCGTCGAGGCAGTGCTGCTGACGGGCTTTGAATCGGGCGGCGAGACCGTGCTTGTGCAGTCGCACCTGCTGGACGCGCCGGCAGACGACACGGCGGGGCACGACTACGTCCCCCTGACCGATTGGGAGCGCGATGTGGTGGCGCTGCTCAGCCTCGGCGAGGGCACGCCTGACGCGAGGAAACATCACGACTGCTACACGATGATCGAGAACGGCCTGAGATGCGCGGCGAACCGCACACTCGGAACGAAGCACTATGGCCTCGCGGCGTACGACGCGTGGGCGGCTGCGCTGCTCGACGACGAAGCCATCGACGACGCGGACGACCACGTTGTCGCGCGTCGGCTGATGCACCACAGCGCTGTTGCCGGCAATATCGCTTGCCAGAGGGCCTCCATGTGGCTCTGGTACGACTGGGAATGGGAGTCCATCCCAACGAACGGCATCGCCAGGGGGCTCGTCATGCGTGCGGCAAGCGTCTCGCCCATCGTCCACGGGCTGATGTGGGACGCGTGGCATGTGGTGGGCGGTTACTGGCTGATGGATAGATCGGACGAGACGGGCGTCGTCTGGAAGAACGACGAGGTCGGCCGATTCCGCAACCGCCGCGTCAGGGAGCGGGCCGCCGAAGTCGTCATGCGAGCGCGCCGAGTCGACGAACAGGCCATAGCCGACCTGCGCGAGGCGAAAACCGAGTGGGACAAGTGCCGCGGGCGTGGCGGAAGCTACGGCTGCCCATGCATGGAGAAGGGATGTACGCGGGTGTGACTACGCTCAATCCCCCGCCAGAACAGGCATGCGCCAAGCGCGGACAACTCCGTCTGCGCCGCCGGTGATGATCGACTCTCCATCCGGAGCGACGGAGATTCTGGAGATGGCGCCGTCGTGCGCGGTGAACGACGTGACCGGCGTGCCGTCATCGAGGTCCCAGATGCCGACTAGCCCATCGCCACCTCCCACAACGACGTGCCGCACGTCGGCCGTCAGTGCCACATGCACAACTCCACCTAGTCGCTTCACCTCCTCGGGATCGCCAAGGCGAGCGATGGTCCTCCCGTCGCTCGCACGAACGACTCCGACGTAGTCCCTCTGAATTAGCACTATGATCCGCGAGTCTCTGGAGATGCTCATCGCTGTGGGCCAGTTCTGTGCCGGGATGGGCTCGGTCGACCAGATGCGCGTCCCGTCCGCAGGACTGAGCATCACGATACGTCCCGCTGCGTCGAACACGATACCCGAACCGTCGGGCATCGCCATGAGCGGCGATGAGGACCCGGTGTAAGATGGGCCGGTCGTCCACACGGTCGAATCCTCGTTGAGAAGCGTCATCACGAGCGATAGGGAATCGTCGTAGCTGACGATCGCGTCACCAGCGGGCATGAGAGCGAGGGGCCATAGGCGATCGTTGGGTAGCACGCTGAGCCTTGCGCCATCGCTCAGCCGCCAGGTACCGATGTAGCGGCCAAAATCCTCACTCCTCGGGTCATGGCCCGACATGCCGGTGTCTCCGACAGCATTCGCCATGACGTGCAATCCGTCAGGAGTCAGGACGATTCCGGCGTTCAGCCCAGGTCTCGAGGACCATATGTCGCGAACGATCTGCCCGTCGTCGAGCCGCAGTATCTTGAGGTCCCCTGTGAGCGTTTCGCGCATTGGGGGAGGGATGCTCCTCGCCGGACGATCGTATATCCACCCCGCCTCCAGCCCCGCCACGACTAGCTGCATATCCTGCGTTACTTCCAGCGACTTCACGATGCCACCGGTCTCGGTGGCCCACAGCAGCAAGGTCGAGTCTGGGCCGAAGCGGTACGATTCCTCTTCCTCGGGCTCTGTCGCTCGCTGAGTACCACAGCCCGTGCCAGCGATGATCGCGATCCACATGCCTGCCAGAAAGCCTGATGTCCGGAGCGTTCGAGCCATCGTTTCGTGTCTCCCCTTGATGTGTTGCGGCCTCTGGGGCAAATATACACCCAATCGGGACCATTGGTGGCACAACGTCAGATCGCTGCCCGTCCTTCCGCACCGTATCCTTGGATTGTCTGCGCCCTATGCGGTATCGTTGCTAGGGAGACAGCACGGGTCGCCGGTCGCAAGATCACCGGGTCGCTACAATCTTGAGGTACCAAGCCATGGCAGTCGCCACCGAGACGCTCACGTACCAGGAACGAATCGACACGTTGCGCGAGACGAAGCTCGAACAG
>CAZSJP010000087.1:0-6939 GCA_964606675.1 uncultured bacterium | reverse complement strand
AGGTTGGCAGCAACTCGCCGCTCTTGTTCGGCGACGTCGACGACAAGGGGCAGGTGCCGCCCCCTGACGATTTCCACTTCGAGCCGGAAACCAACCACCCGTCCGGCGGGTGGTTCGGTGCCGCCATCTGCGGGCGCAACTTCAGGCGGCTCTTGGAGAGCCACCCAACGTACATCGACCCGACAAGCTCGCTCGCCGGCGCGTGGATGACGCACCTGACGGGCTATCGCAACCCACACATGCCACCGGAGATCGACTATTCGCACCTCCACGAGGAGCAGCGAATCTATAACATCATACCCGGCATCGGCGGCGTGCAGCACTTCTGCCCCGACGTGCAGATCGGTCTCGACCTGGGCTGGGGCGGCCTCCTCGATAAGATCCGGCACCACCGATCGCTGAACACGTCGGGTGATACCGAGTTCCAGGACGCGCTCGAAGACAGCGTGCTCGGCGTGCAGAACTGGATCGGACGACACGCGGTGGCAGCTCGCGAGGCCGCGCTGACCGAGGAGCGTCCGGAGTTGCGCGAGAACCTCGAAACGATGGCCGACATCTGCGAACGCCACGTGACCGACCCGCCACGGACGTTCCGCGAGGCGTGTCAGTGGGTCGGTTGGTTCGAGATGATGGCGTGCATGTACAACACCAGCGGCGCACTCGGGCAGATCGACGAACTGCTGCGCCCGTTCTATGAGCGCGATATTGCTGCGGGCATACTCGACGACGAAGAGGCGACCTTCCACATCGTCTGCATGCTGCTGAAGGAAACTCACTACATGCAAGTCGGTGGCCCCGACCCGTCCGGCGAACGCGACATGACGAGCCGCGTGTCGTTCCTGGTGCTCGAAGCCGTGCATAGGCTCAAAGTGCCCACGAACATAGCGCTTCGGGTTCACGACGGGATGGACCCCGAGCTGTTCGACCTGGCGCTCGAGCACCTGTTCGAAGACAAGAAGGGCAGCCCCATCTGGATGGGCGCCGATGCACTGGACGAAGGATTCGCGCGGAATGGCTACCCGATGGAACTCGCACGGCAGCGAGTCAAGTGCGGGTGTCATTGGTGTGCGTTGCCGGGGCGAGAATACACGCTGAACGACGTCGTCAAGATCAATTTCGCCGCTGTGTTCAGCGTCGCTCTCGAAGAGATGATGGCCGACGACGCGGCCGAGCCGAGCGCCGATGGCCTCTGGGCGCGCTTCGGGAAGCACCTACGGCGCGCCGTCGAGGTGACGGCCGAGGGCATCGACTTCCACATGGCCACCTACAAGGACGTCTTCCCCGAGTTAGCGCTCGACTTGTTCTGCCACGGCCCCATCGAGAGGGGACGCGACATAACCGATGGCGGGGTCGAGTATTACAACATGTGCGTCGACGGCTCGGCCCTGGCCACCGCTGCCGACTCCTTCGCCGCAGCCGAGCAGCGCGTCGAGCGCGAAGGCCGGTTCACGTGGCCCGAACTGCACGACCTTCTCTCTAACGACTTCGACAACGCCGAGAGCACGCGGCTCCTGCTCAACAGCATACCGCGCTATGGCAGCGGAGGCTCTCTCGCCGACGAGTACGCCAAGCGCATCTCAGACGTCTTCACGCGGCTCGTGAAGGAGAAATCGACGCCGAACGGCTTCAACATGGTGCCCGGCATCTTCTCGTGGGCGGCAACCATCGGCATGGGGCGGGCCGTGAACGCAACGCCGAACGGCAGGCACGCGCAAGCGCCGACCTCCCACGGGCCGAATCCCGACCCAGGGTTCGCCCGCGGGCGTGGCAACGCGCCGACGGCCATCGCGCACGCGGTAGCGCAAGTGCAATGCGGCTACGGCAACACCGCCCCGTTGCAGCTTGACATGGACCCCGGCATGGGACGCGATGAAGCCGCCAGAGCGAAGGTCGGTGCGCTGATCCGCGGACACTTCGACATGGGCGGCACGATGATTAACCTGAACGTGCTCGACAAAGACAAGATCCTCGCCGCGCACGAAGACCCGACGAAGTACCCGGACCTCGTGGTCCGCGTGACCGGATTCAGCGCGTACTTCGCGAGCCTGTCGAAGGAGTTCCGGCAGTTGGTGGTCGATCGGATGATTGCGGAAGGCGACTAGAACGCCGGATTGCGCATCCTCCCCACCGCGCCGACCATAGCCGCGAAGTTGTCGGCCGGGATCGGAGGGTTGATCTCGCTCGACGAAGCGACGAACATGCCGCCCGTGCCAAGTGCATCGGTCTCGACGATCTGGCGTGTCACCTCGGCGTGTACCTGGTCGGGCGTGCCGCGTTCCATCAGGTCAACCCCGTCCACGCCTCCGGCCCAGACCATCTCAGGCCACCGATTCTTCAGTTCGACGATGTCCATGCCGCACGCCGGTTCGAGGCAATAGAAGCCGTCGACGCCTGCCGCCATCAGGTCGGGGACGCACTCCCTGTAGTTCCCATCGCTGTGGTATATGACGTCAAGCCCATGCTCGTGCCACGCGTCGACGAGGCGCGCGACGTACGGGAAGTGGTGTTCGCGCAGGAATGCCGGCGAGAAGATCGGCCCGTGCTTGGCCGCGAAGTCTTCGGGGATGAGAATGACCGGCGACAGTCCGGCGTCCGCGACGGCGTGGACGCGCTCGATCTCCCTGGCCGTAGACGCCTCGATGTACGAGCCGAACGCGTCGGGGTAGTCCTCGACGAAGAAGGCGAATATCTCAAGCCCCATCGCGTCGTAGGCCGCGCAGAAGCCCGTCTGGCTGTAGTCGAGGATGACTGTACCGCCGATCCTCGCCTGCAACGTTCCCATGCGGTCGCGGTACTCCGACCGAACGGCTCCAGCGTCGAAGGCGGCGTCCGTGATTCCGGTGGTTCTGCGCCCGAGCCACTCGCGCGCGCCCTCGGCGTCGCCAAACGGCCTGCTCACGCGCCAGGTCGTCCAGTTGTCGCGCTTCACGACGAAGCCGTCCGCATCGGCGACTGTATTGGTGCCCCTCGGCGCGATGGGCGGCATCGTCAGATCGAGAGCGCTCCCGATGGCCGCGCACACGTCGTCGACAGTGTAGTCGAAGCCATGGATGGTCTTCCCGATGAGAGACGCGATGACGCCGGGGTTGTAGCTGAGCTGTTCGAGCAGGGCGACTCTGTCGACCGGTTGGTGGCGGAGCGTCGCGACGACTCTCTCGCGCTTCCGCATGGAGTCTTCGGGGAATATCTTGTCGACGGCGTTCATCTGGGGGCTGTCGATAGGGCCGGGTGTGCAGGCGTTGGCCGGTTCAGGCCGGTCTGACGGTGCCGCGCGCTCGAAGCCATAGTTCGTCCCATCGGCGGTCCGTCTCGCGCTGACATTCGCCCACGTCGGCATCGAGGAACCGGGTATTCGAGCGGCGGGGTTGTGGTTTATCACCCACTCAGCTCCGTCGAAGACCTCGTATAGCGGATGGAGTCCGGAGTTGACGGCCTGCCGCGCAAGACGCACCCCGGCGTCGGACGCGTGCCCCCACTTGACGCAACTCGTCAGCAGGTGGATGAATCGCATGCCACGCATCGTTTTGGCCTTCTCGACCTTGCGCCTCAGATCGTCCGGGAATGCAGCACATACCGTGGCAGCGTACGGGATCCGGTGCGCGGCCATTATCTCCACCAGGTTCTTCGCGTGCACGTTATACCCGTCCGGGCTGAGCCGAGTCTTGACCCCCTTAGGCGTGGCGGATGAAGTCTGCCCGCCCGTGTTCATGTACCCCTGGTTGTCGTTGCAGATCGCGATGAGGTCGTAGTTCTGCGAAGCAACGTGCGAGAAGCCGTCCATGGCCATGTCGTGGAAAGCGCCGTCGCCTCCCCAAACGATCACCTGCGTATCGTGGTCGCCCTTCTGCCGCAACGCGGCGCTATAGCCGGCCGCCTGACCGAACGGCGAAGCGTAGACAGTGTTGATGGCCGCAGCGTCGACCGTACCACGCTCGATTCCGAAATACAGGGTGCCGCAGCTCGCCGGTACGAACAGCACGCAGCGCTTCCCGAGCGCAGCCATCGCCATTCTGAGCGCGACGGTGGACCCACACCCCGGACAGGCCGAGTGGCCCCCGTCCATCACGTCTTCTTTGAAGACTTCGCATCCTGCGGCCTGTGTCATCGTCGTCTCACTTGAGGAAGTACACTCGTTCGGGTCTCGTGGAGTTTTCGACGTCCGCGACGAGGTTTCGTATCATCTCGCGGCTCACCGGCATTCCACCCAAGCCGCTCACCACGCTGTAGATCTGTGGCAGGCGTTCGAGGCCGAACCGCTGCAACTCCGCGGCAAGTTCGGTGCTGACGATGCCGCCGATACAGGGCGAAAGGTTGCGGTCTATGACAATAATCTTCCGAGCATTCCGAAGACACTCGGTCAGCTTGGCGCCAGGGAACGGCCGTATGCTGCGTAGCTTGACGAAGCCGACGTCGGCGTAGCGATCCGGGTCCGACTTGAGCTCGGCCCGCACGGTGCCGGCCACGGTGCTCATGGCGACGACTACGATCTCCGAGTCTTCCGCGTTGTGTGTCTCGATCAGGTCGTATTCGCGACCGAACAGCGAGCTGAACTCCGAGAAGACATCTTGCAGCGGCCCGTCGGCAAGCTGTTCCATCTGGTCGTGAACCGTTCGATAGAAATCGAAGTATTGCTCCGGCGTCACCAACGGCCCGAAAGTCGCCGGCTCGGTGGATGCAGGCAGTCCGTCAGATGGCGGCTCGGCCGGGAGGAACCTGCGCACCAAGGCCTCGGCGGGGACATCGACCGGCTCGTTGGCATGCGAGAGGTAGAAGCCGTCGCCAACGACCATCACCGGCAGCCGCCACTCCTCGGCGATCCGGTAGGCCACCAGGATCATGTCGAGCAGTTCCTGGGCCGATTCGCAGTAGAACTGGAGCCACCCTGTGTCGCGCATCATGAGGCTGTCGTTCTGCTGCGTTCCGAGGCACCAGCCCGGCCCCTTCAGCGCTCTGCCGAATACTCCCATGACTACCGGGAGCCTGTTACCGGCGATCTCCCACATCATCTCCGACATCATCACCAGCCCATGGCTGGAGGTGGCTGTGAAGACGCGAGTTCCAGCCCATGCCGCTCCGGAAGCCATCGAGATGACGTTGTATTCGGAGTTGCCGCGCATAACCTCGACCTGCCCGCCTTCCGCGAGGGCCTCGATCACTTGCGTCTGGGGCGTAATCGGGAACACGGGCGCGATCTTCGCGTCGGCGAGCTCTGCGCCCCTTGCCATCGCTTGCGCGCCATTAAGAACGGCATCGGTCACGCCGGATCGTCCTCCACCTCAAAGATCCACCTCGACGATCATCTTCATCGCCGAGCGAGGGCACTCGTGAACGCACAGACCGCAGCCTTTGCAGTGGTCGACGTCGATCCGAAACAAGCCGTCCTCCCGCTGGATCACGGCGGAATCCGGGCAGAAGACGAAGCAATTGCCGCAACTGGTGCACTCTGAGCACACGAAACAGCGTCCGGCCTCCGCGATGGCCGCGTCGCGCGAGATGACCTCGTACACCTCGTCGAATCCGCGCCGCTCCTGAAGCGGCAACTCCGGGCGATTGACGCGCTCGGCCGGTACGAAGTAATCGAGATTGATGCGATCGAGCATCACGATGTCGGCAACTTCCGTCGTCGGGGCGTCGGGCCGGGTCTCGTGCGAGTCCAGGTAGCGCCTCATCGAGATGGCCGTACCGACGCGAGCCGCGGACAGCTCCGAAGCGGGATCTCTACCACGCAGGTAGCAGTCGATTCCCAGCGCCGCTCGCTTGCCAGCCCCGATTGCCTCAGCGACGTTGTACGTTCCCGCAACGTCGCCTCCTGCAAACACGTTCGGGCTCGCCGTCTGACCCGAGGCCGATATCGCGATGCCACCGTCGTGCCACACGGCGGGCGGAAGCCAGGCGGCATCGGCACTCTGCCCGATCGCCGATACCAGATGGTCGACCGTCAGCGACTCGGTGCGGTCGTCGAGAGATGGCCGGAGCGAGTCGTCCAGACCCGCCACGCCTCTGAACGATATCTCGATCCGACCGTCCCACGTCGCGGCGACCGCCACCGGTGCCCACGAGGGGTTGAAATACAGACCTTCCCTCTCCGCCTCGCGAACTTCCTCCGGATGAGCGGGCATCTCTTCGCGCGATTCCATGCAATAGAGGTGTACGGGGCCGGCACCGAGGCGTTCCGAGCACCTGACTACGTCGATGGCCACGTCTCCGCCGCCGATCACGGCAACGTCGCCGTCTATCGTGCTCGCCTCTCCGGTGTTGACCTTCCGCAAGAACTCCGTTCCGCTCTCCGACGCGACGTTCTCGATACCGGGCGTCGATAGCTTGTTGCCGGAAGATTTGCCGACGCCGACGAACAGAGCGGCGTACCGGCCCTCCAATTCGGGCCATGAAACGTCGCTACCCACTCGGCACCCGGTGCGGAACTCGATGCCCATCGCGGCGAGCCGATCGAACTCGGCGTCGAGGACGTCGGCGGGAAGCCGGTAGCGCGGGATGCCGTACCGGAGGGCGCCACCGGGCAGGTCTTCCATCTCGAACACGGTGACCGGATATCCGAGACTGGCAAGAAGATACGCGACGGTCGCACCGGCGGGGCCGCTTCCGACAACCGCCACGGGCTGATCGGTATGCACCACGGTCGGTACGACGAGCGGCGCGTCGCCGTAGGTGGCCATCGCTCGCTCCAGATCGCCGATGGCGATGGCTCGGTCGTACCCGTCGCGGTTGCACTCGGCCTCGCACGGGCTGTAGCAGACCCGTCCGGTGACGGACGGAAAGGGGTTTTCGAAGCGGAAAACCTCAAGGGCGGCGTCGAATCGGCCGCGCTGCATCAGGTAGGAGGCCTGGGCGATATCGTGGCCGACCGGGCATGCCTCCCGGCACGGGCTCGATTTCTCGTCGAAGTCGTACACCGGCAGCATCGTGCGCTGATCGCCAGTC
>CAZSJP010000086.1:0-10465 GCA_964606675.1 uncultured bacterium | reverse complement strand
ATGGCCGTAACGATACTGCGCCCAAACAACGCGAATGCGCCGGCGATAAACACCGGGAAGCCTGGCGCGCGGTGTATGTTGGGCTCGCCGTAAAGCGTGAAGCCGTCGCCGTCGAGGAGACTGACAGCGACATCCTCATATTGGCCGTAGTCGGCCCCGGTACGATGATCGTACCCAAACGCGACCGCCAGATGCGCCAGTCGCACCACGACAGCAATCAAGATCGCGCCCGAAAGCAGCCATGCCCTGTTGTTCCGCGAAACGGAACGGAAGAACGCCGATAGTCTCGTCATCGTCAGGCTTGAGGGACCGAACGCAAGCTACGCGTTCATGGTTTCGAGGAACTCCGCATTCGACTTGGTGCCATGTATGCGATCCGTCAGGAACTCCATCGTCTCGACGGAACCCATCTGCGCGAGGAACTTCCTCAGAATCCACACACGATGCAGTTCCATCTCGCTGAAGAGCAACTCCTCCCGTCGCGTGCCCGACTTGTTGCCATCGATTGCCGGGAATATCCTGCGGTCGGACACCTTGCGATCGAGCACAAGTTCCATATTTCCGGTGCCTTTGAACTCCTCGAAGATCACCTCATCCATACGGCTTCCGGTGTCGATCAGCGCCGTGGCGATGATCGTAAGCGACCCGCCTTCCTCGACGTTTCGTGCCGCGCCAAAGAAGCGCTTCGGGTGCTGAAGAGTGCTTGCGGCGACGCCGCCGGTCAGGATCTTGCCAGAATGCGGGACAAGGGTGTTGTGTGCCCTGGCGAGGCGGGTGATGCTGTCGAGAAGAATCACGACGTCGTGGCCGTACTCCACCAGACGACGCGCTTTCTCGATTACCATCTCGGAGACCTGCACGTGACGCGTCGGTGGCTCGTCGAACGTCGAACTAACGACCTCGGCGTTCACCGAGCGCTGCATGTCGGTGACCTCTTCCGGGCGCTCGTCGATGAGCACGACGATCAGTGTGATGTCCGGGTGGTTGTGCGTGATCGCGTTCGCGATCTTCTGCAACAACATCGTCTTACCGGCTTTCGGGGGCGAGACGATGAGGCCGCGTTGCCCTTTGCCGATGGGCGCGAGCAAGTTCACGATGCGCGTCGAAAGCTCGTTCGGGTAGTGTTCGAGGTTGATCCGCTCATTGGGGAACAGCGGCGTCAGGTTGTCGAAGAGCGTCTTCTCCTTCGCCAACTCCGGATTCTCGTAGTTGATGGCCTCGACTCGCAAGAGAGCGAAGTGACGCTCGTTGTCTTTCGGCGGCCGAATCTGACCGCTTACGGTGTCGCCGGTCCGCAGCCCGAATCGCTTGATCTGCGATTGGCTGACGTATATGTCGTCCGGCCCGGGCAGGTAGTTGTAGTCCGGCGACCTGAGGAACCCGTTCCCCTGCTCGAGGATTTCGAGCACGCCTTCGGCGAAAATGTACCCGTTCCGTTCCGTCTCGGCTTCGAGCACTTTGAAGATCAGTTCCTGCTTGCGATGACTCGCGTAGTCGGGAATATTGAATGTCTGCGCCAGCTCGTAAAGCTCGGCGATGGTCTTCTTCTTGAGTTCCACAATGTTCAAAACTATTCCTCCGCGTACGGCGAGAGATGGTAGAGCCGGTGTATTCCAGCGAACTTTCCAAGCTATGCGGGTCTATCGTTCGATGAGGTCATACGGTCGGCAGTGGAGCGTTGACTCCCAATGCGCAGACACACGCCTCCAGGGGACGCACTTGAGAACCGTAGCGAGGGCATCTTCCCCATTTTGCCAGAAGGAGACCCGTTGACACGTGGGGAAGTTATGCCAGCGCTTCAGACCTGTTCTCTCGCGCGAGATGACTGCGTCGCTCGAAACCCCTCGAACGACTGAGAACGAATCAGAAGAAGAAACACGATGGTAGAAAGGACTACACTGCGCCTCGTGGAAAGGCACGTTATGAACATACCGCCTTGCCGCAGTCTTGTCAAGTCCGGTCGCCGGAGTGTCGATCCGAGGCCCTATCAACCCGCATCCCGCTGTGGCCCGTCGAGAGCGTCGGTGATGACCTCGCGTAACGCATCGTATTCCGCGCCATCGGTCAACCGCGTACCCTCGGCCGTGGTGATGTAGAACGCGTCGGCGACGCGATCCGCGTCCGTGCCGATCCGTGCCACGTGTATGTCTAGTCCGTACGACGATATAGCTCTGCTCAGGTCGTGCAGCAGTCCTATCCTGTCCTTGGTGAACACATCGAGCACGGTGTAGTCTTCCGAGATGTTATCGTCGAACACGACATGAGTACCGTTCAGGCCGGGGCCGGGTTTCAGCCGCGCCCATCTGCGCCTGTGCTTCACCATCAGATCGGCCACCTTGGCACTGCCTTCCCAGACGTCCCGGAAGACCTGCTCGATGTTCGAAACGCGCTGCTCGTAGTCGGCTGTGTCCGACGAAAGGCCGTCGACGCCGAACACGTCTACCACGATCCCGTCCGCCCGGGTGTACGCATCGGCATAGAGGATGTTGAGGTCGTTCACCGCCAGCACGCCACATATGTCGCTCAGCAGATAGGTCCTGTCGTGGGCATACACGACCACCTCGGCGGTTCTCCCGCCCTCCTGGGCCACGACGTCGACCAGAACCGACGCCTGGGAGGCCAGGGACTCGCACCGCAGAGCGTGATGCTCCGCCTGATCCAGAGAGTAGTTCAAAGAATACCGCCTGGGCATTCCCGATACGTGGCTATCTGCACGATCTGCCCCGATTCGTTCGGCGAGCTGATCGCGGAACTTCCGTGGGCTCTCGAGCACGGCGAGCATGTTCGGCGAATGCTCGTGCCCACGCCCCTCCACGGACAGGCGCAGGCTCTCGTAGAGCGTCTCAAGCAGCCTACACTTCCAGTCGGATGCCGGCTCCGACTGCGTCGAGTTCATGTCCGCCCACGTCAGGACGTACAGCATGTCGAGCGCCGCTACGTCGTTGAACCGCACCGCCAGCGAGTCGATCATGGTCTGGTCGTCAAGGTCGCGCCGCTCGGAGACGTGGCCCAGATCCAGGTGATGCGCAACAAGGAACGCGACAACGTCCTGATCGTCTTGCGACAAGCCCAACCGATCCAGAATCTCGCCGGTCATCTCCGCTCCGCGCTCCGCATGACCACGCCCGCCCGACTTGCCAACATCGTGAAGCAGAGCAGACAGGTGCAGGAGATCAAGCCGCTCGACGCGCCGGTACACATCCGCCACCCGAGAGCCATCGCCCCGGTCGGCCAGATCGACCATCGTCTGAACGGTGATCAGCGAGTGCTCGTCGGCGGTGTAGGCGTGATAGTGATCGTGCTGAGAGAGGCACGTCAGTCGTCCGAACTCCGGTATGTATTCTCCGAGCAAACCCACCGCATGCATCTTGCGGAGAGTATCGCCCAGGTGGGCCGAGATCTTCATCATGCCCATGAACTTTTCCGCGTTCACAGGACTGCGCCTGAAGGCATCGTCGACCAGATCCATGTTCCGGTGAACCGACCGAGCGGCCGCCTCGCTGAGGATCGCACGGTGCGCCTGCAAGTTCGCGAACACGCTTAGCAGACGGAACGGGTCCTGTGAGAAGAACCCGGTTCGCTGGAGAGGCAGTAGGATCTTGCCCCGCACGTACCTCGTACCGTCCGACAGGACGCGCTGCCTTACCAGATCGGCGACCTGCGTGGCGCGGCTCACGCGGCTCGTCAGCCGATGGCACACGGCGTCGGTTATCCGGACCACCTCGCGTGCGGCGAGGTAGTAGTCGCGCATGAACAGCTCTACGCCGAGCCTCTCCGACGAGTCCGAATACCCGAACCGCTCGGCGATCTTCTGTTGTGCGTCGAACAGAATGCGGTCGTTCTTGCGCCCATGCATGAAGTGGAGCGCGTTCCGCACGCGCCAGATCAGATCGAGCGACGCAACCAGCGACCGACAGTCGCGCTGCGAAAGCCGCTTGTGCTCCACCAGGCTTCCAAGATCGCTCGTTCCCCACCGCACCTCCATGATCCACTGGATCGTGTGCACGTCCCTAAGGCCGCCGGCCGACTCCTTCACGTCCGGTTCGAGCATCTGGGCGTAACCACCGTGTTTGGCGCGCCTCTCATGCATCTGAGTAACCTTCAGCTCCGAGAACTCCCTGGTCCGACGCGGCGGCAGCTTGCCGCGCAACCCAGCCGTGAATTCCGCGTAGAGATCCTCCGGCCCGGCCACGCGTCGGCCATCGAGCAGCGACGTCATCACCGTGTCGTCCGTCATCGCCAGGAGGACGGCCTGCGCGATTGTCCGGGTGGCATGGCCGACGTCGAAATCAAGGTCCCAGAGCAGGTGAAGGACGTCCTTCACCATCTCGGAGTCGTCCTGGACACGGTCGCGGAAGAGGAACATTATGTCGATGTCCGACGATACGTTGAGCGCTCCTCGGCCATACCCGCCAAGTGCGACGACCGCAGGCAGGCCAGCTTCCTGCTCCGGGCCTTGCGGCGCGGTCCGGAATGCCTCGGCAACGACCATATCGACCGCCGCGGTCCACTGCTCGACGATTTGCGTACCGCCGGCTCCCCGGTCGTGGTCCGCTCGGAGGCGTTCCCTCTCGATTCGCACGTGCTCACGAAAGACCCCCAACCGTGCGGCGCGTCTCTCGTCCGACGACGCACCTCGCGCGGAGGGTTCCGCGGCGGTCGTATCCAAGGTGCTGCGTAGATCGGCGGTCATCGGGGTGGCTTCGCTGTCATCGGTGCGTGAATCGGGTTGGGTTCCCACGTCAGACGAGAATCCCATCGAACGCCACTGCGGCTGGGCCTTCGAGGAACACGTTCGATGCGCCGGAGTCCGCCAGCGAGAAGTGGATCACGAGTGGCAGCCCGCTCGCTGTGATCGCGGTAACCGGCGGGTCGAACAGACCCGTGATCGCGCCGACTATGGCAGACGCCGTCGCACCCGTGCCACAGGCCAACGTCTCGTCCTCGACGCCGCGCTCGTACGTGCGGATGTGGAAAGTGCGACGGTCGAGTGGCGTGACGAAATTCGTGTTGATGCCGGCCGGCGAGAATCGCTCGTGGTGCCGAATCTCTCGTCCGAGCGCCACGACGTCGGTGCGCCGGACGTCGCCAACAACTATGGCCGCATGCGGTACGCCTGTGTTGAGCAAGTGCACCGTACGGCGTTCGTTCGCAAGTTGCAGTGCGACTTCGAGCTCGAGCCCGAACGGCTCGGTCATCCCCAGCCTTACGTCGGACCCGACGATCTGCGCCTCGTGGCGACCGGCGGCGCTCACGAACTCCATCGAGGCCGGCGCGATCCCGTTCAAGTACGCGTAGCGCGCGATGCAGCGGCCGCCGTTGCCGCACATCTCGGCTTCGCCGCCGTCCGCGTTGTAGTAGCGCATCCGGAAGTGCGCGTCGTCGGACAGCTCCACCAAGAGCACCCCGTCGGCGCCCACCGACATGCGCCTGTCGCACCAACCTGCGAACAGCTTGCGCCGATCCGCGGCGAGCGATCCCGATCTGTTGTCTAGAACGATGAAATCGTTCCCGGCGCCGACCATCTTCGTGAACGGGGTCTGCATCTCGTGGTGCCTCGTGAGTGTTGCGCTATGCCCGCAGCTATCAGATCTATGCGGCGGACGTTAGTAGCGCTTGAGATCCTCGGTGTGCTCCACGTCTTCCCATGACGTCCGGTGCTCCAGTTCATCGAGCAGCCGCCGAAGCCGAGCACGGTAAGGCTCCGGCGGCGACGAACCGACAAGGTCCGAGATCGCGTCACGCGCGTCGCCCAGCCGCCGACCGCCGTCGGCAGGTCGACCGTGTTCAAGGCCATGGGTATCGAGATACTCCAACGCCGCCAGCGCGAAGTCCGCCTCTTCGGCGCCTAACCACTTCGCGGCGAAATCCTTCCGCAAATCGGCCACGTCGACGCCTGAGTCCCACAACGCAGCCCCGTACTGAGACAGAGTCGGCGTCACCCATCGATCAAGATAGGCGCGGTCGACGTTCACGGCAAACGTGGTTACCCGCTCGAAGCCCATACGCCGGTAGGCTGCCGCGTCCGCCGCCACGACGGTCCCAACGTGCGGGACTCGTCCCTCGTTGAGATGGAATCGACCCCGCCCGTAGAGCGACGAATCCAGCCAATAGTCCAGAACTTGCGCTTCGTTCGGACGGAACACACTCGACCACCGACCGAGCACAGGCGCAATCTGGGCGCGGTTGACCTCGCACGACTCGTCGTCTATCGCGTGGGCCAGGCATCGCTGGATGGGCGCATACTCTGCAAACAACTCCGGAGCCGGCTCGGTTCGTTCCGGAGGCAACCATGTGCCCAGATACACGAGGAAAGCCATTCGCGCGCCCGGACGAACCCGCTCCAGCGTCGTCGTCAGGTGGTTGTAGACCCGCATCGTTAGGTCGGTGACGCCCAAGCCACGGTCGCCAGCGCAGTCGCACGTTCGTCTGTCGGTGTCGTACTGCCAAAGAAAGTACTCGCCCACGTCAGCGGGCAACCCTTCCACGGCGCGTGCGAGCGCCTCACTGTATCTGTCGAGCCGTTCCCGATCGGCGGAACAGAGCCCTTCCGACAGCAGGTGTCCTTCGGTCTCGACATCGACCCCTCGCGACGCCGCGAACGATCGCGCCTGATCGATCCGGCTGCCGTCCATCATCGCGACTGTAGTCAGGCGGGTCTTGGCCGCGAAGTCGATCCAGTCGAGGAGTGCGCTGTTGCCCGATTCAATCACCACGCCGCGTTTCGATAGCGCTGGGGACGAACAAATGGCCCACCCGCTCAGGCCTACGTCGGCCGGGTCGATCCGGGGTACCGCTTCGCCCCCGGCGCCCGGGAAGAACCACCTCGCACCGAGCGCCTCCAGCCAAGCGTATGCCGCGTATAGCGTGCTTCTCGGAGTTGCCCCGGCCAGAACCAGACCATCGTCGACACTCTGACAGACGTAGCCATCCCGAGCGAGGTCCGATAGCATCTCGCGGGCACGCGGCGAATCGCCCCGATTGGCGTACGCGTCGATCCCGACGTAGATCATCCCGCCGTCGGCGCTACGCCCCGAGCACGGCTCGCCCGTCATCAGTCGCAGATAGCGGGCAAGCTCGGCGGCGGCGAAACGCTCGACGGGGCCGTCGGCGGGCACGATTCTGAAGGCTGGCATTATTCCACTCCTGAGAGCCAAGGCGCTCGCCAGACTACGTCCGACACGCCGCTACAACGGATTCCCTTCCGTCCACTGCCCACCGTCGTACGTTTCGAGCAGAACGTCGTCGCCCTCGCGGCGAACAAGTCCCGCGCGCGGCAGAATGGGCACCTTTCCACGCGGCGTGTCGACGATATACAGCGGGTTCGCCAGGCCCGACGTGTGGCCGCGCAAGCCGTCGCCGATCTCAATGCCCTTCTCGATCGGGGTGCGGAAGTGCTCGGTGCCCTCGACGAGGTGACACTGGAACAAGTAGTACGGTCGCACGCGCATCCTGACGAGGCCGTGGACGAGCGCGCGCATCGTGCTCAGGTCGTCGTTGACGCCCTTCAGCAGAACGCTCTGATTGCCGACCGGAATCCCTGCACGCGTGAGCCTGTCGCATGCCGCCTCCGCTTCAGGCGTCAGCTCCCGCGGGTGGTTGAAGTGCGTGTTGACCCATATCGGATGGAAGCGTTCGAGAACGGCGCAAAGCTCCGGCGTGATCCGCTGCGGCAGAGCGGCCGGCATCCGCGTGCCGATGCGGATGATCTCCACGTGCGGTATCGATCTGATCCTGGCCAGGAGCCGCTCTATCCACCCGTCCGACCCGGTAAGCGGATCGCCGCCCGTGACGAGGACGTCCCTTATCTCTTTGGTCTCCGATATGTATCGAATCCCCTCGTCGATTGCCTTCGCCGCCGGCTCTGCGCCGGGCTGGAACAATCTCTTCCGGAAACAGAAGCGGCATAGAACGGGGCACCGGTCGGCGACGGTGAACGCGACTCGATCGGGGTAGATCCTGACGATCCCCGGCGCCGGGGACTGCCCTTCCTCGCCGATCGGGTCGGCCAGGCCGATGCGGTCGCCCAACTCCGCCTCGCTGGGGACGACCTGCTTCCGTATGGGGCAATCGGGGTCGTCGGGGTCGATCAGGCTCGCGTAGTAGGGCGTGATCGCGATCGGTAGCCGGCGGCCGGCGGCATCGGCAGCGCCTGCCTCCGCGTCGGACAGGTCGAGCAATTCGCGAAGCCCGGCCGCTGTGACGATGCGGTTCCGGAACTGCCATCGCCAGTCGTCCCAATCGCGACCGGCGGCCTCCCTCGCCGAAGTGCCGTCGCCGACTTTCACCGCGCCTTGCCACCCGGTCCGCCCGAGCCGAGGAGATTCGCCTCGTGGCCCAGCCGATCGAGGACCCCGTTCACGAACTTCGCCGCATCCTCGCCGCAGAAATCTCGCGCGAGGGTCACGGCCTCGTTCAGCACGACCTTCGGTGGCGTATCGGTTCGCTCCAGATCCCACTCGGCGAGGGCCAAGCGAATGATGATCCGTTCGAGCCGGCCGATACGGTCGGCGTCCCAGTTCGCGCTGGCGCCGGCAAGGAGGCCCTCATGCTCGCCCTGCCTTTGCTCGGCCGCTTGACACAGTTCGAGCGCATGCCGCTCTGCTTTGGGCGGCAAGCCGTTCTCCTCGGCCACATCGCGCACCACCTCACGCATGCCGTCCCACGGCTGGGAATGCAGCCAATAGAGGGTCTGGACGGCCGTCCTGCGCGCCAGGTGGCGGGGGCCTACTGGTTTGTCGGCAGACATGAGAGCAGGTTCGCAGTTTCCATCGCCGCCATCGCCGCATCGGCTCCCTTGTTGCCCATCTTCGTGCCGGCACGTTCGATGGCCAGCTCGATAGAGTCGGTCGTCACGACACCGTATACCGTCGGGACACCGGTCTCCAGACCGATCTGCGCGATTGCCTTAGCCGACTCGCCCGCGACATAGTCGAAATGCGGCGTCGCCCCTCGGATTACAGCGCCGAGGCATATGACCGCGTCGTACCGTCCGCTTGCGGCCAATCGCTTGGCGACCACGCCCAACTCGAACGAGCCGGGCACCCATGCGACGTCGACTCCCTCATCAACGTCGCCGCCGTGGCGCTTCAGTGCGTCGAGGCATCCATCGAGCAGATGTCCCGAGATGAAGGAGTTGAACCTGCTGACGACTATGGCGAATCGCTTGCCCTCAGCCGTGACGTTTCCTTCGTAGATCATCGTCGTTGCCCTGTACTGCGCCGAGTTCGTGGCGCGTTCGTCGTCTCTGCCGGGGTACTATACCCCGGACGGCGGTAGTGAACGCCGGATCGCGCGCTCAGTCGTGATCGAGCAGGTGTCCCATCTTGGTCTTCTTCGTGGAAAGGTATGCCTCGTTGTGCTCGTTCGGTTCGATTCGTAGCGGCACCATCTCGACGACTTCCAGGCCGTATCCTTCGATGCCGACCCGCTTCGCCGGGTTGTTCGTCACCAGACGTGCCCTGCGAACGCCCAGATCGCGCAGTATTTGCGCCCCAATGCCGTAGTCTCGCACGTCGGCAGGGAACCCGAGCCGATGATTCGCCTCGACCGTATCGAGACCGTCCTGCTGAAGGCGGTACGCGCGAAGTTTGTTCAGAAGGCCGATCCCGCGTCCTTCCTGGCGCATGTAGACGACCGCCCCACGTCCGGCGTCGTCGATCATCTTCATCGCCGACTGCAACTGCGATCCGCAATCGCAGCGAAGGCTGCCGAAGACGTCGCCGGTGAGGCATTGCGAGTGCATGCGCACCAGGACGGGCTCGTCGGTGTCGACGTCGCCGTTTACCAGAACCGGGTGATAGTCCTGATCGACAGTGCTCTCGAAGAGTATCAGGCGGAAATCGCCGGACGTCGTCGGCATGTCGACCTCTTCGACGCGCCGCACGAGCGACTCTTCGCGCCGTCGGTAGTGTATCAGGTCCTTCACCGTCACCAGTTTCAGCCCGAACCGGTCGGCGAGTCTCCGCAACTCGGGCACTCTGGCCATGGAGCCGTCCGCGCTCAGGACCTCGCAGAGTATCCCTGCCGGCACGTGCCCGGCCAGGCGAGCCAGGTCGACCGACGCCTCGGTGTGGCCTGCTCTCCTTAAGACGCCTCCGGTGGCGGCGACGAGCGGGAAGATGTGGCCGGGCCGCGCGAAGTCTTCGGGCCGCGACGAAGGATCGGCGAACCGCGCTATCGTCACCGCGCGGTCGCTTGCGGATATGCCCGTCGTCGTGTCTTCGACTGCGTCGATCGTCACCGTGAACGCGGTGCCGTACCTGGCGGTGTTGTGGCTCTTCGACACCATGAGGTCAAGCCCGAGCCGCCGGAGGTGCGATTCCTCCGCCGGGACGCATATCAGCCCACGGCCGTGCATCGCCATGAAGTTGATCGCCTCGGGCGTAACGGCCTCCGCGGACATGATCAGATCGCCCTCGTTCTCGCGGTCCTCGTCGTCCACGATGATGACAATCCGGCCGGA
>CAZSJP010000085.1:6331-10588 GCA_964606675.1 uncultured bacterium | reverse complement strand
GATCCTGATCGTGCCGGTCTCTATGCCCACCACGAGCGCCAGTACGTCCGAGTCGTTCTCCGGACGTTCGTCTCCTGTCGCCTCGACCGCGACTACTATCCGCCCGGTGGGCACCGTGTCGAGCGAGAATGACGCCACCACGACCGCCGTCGATCCCGGAAGAACGGATGGAACCGGGGCTTCCGCGAGAAGAAGGTCTTCGGCAGAGAGACGCGCATCCCCGCCCACGTCCTCGAACACGATCATGCGAGCGCCATCGACCCGGCGGCGCCCGGTGTTCGATACGTCCGCGCGAACCTCGACCAGGGCGGGCGGCACTACAGCGTCGGGGACGGCTCGGACCGGTCCGATCGCGAGGTCCTGCTCACGGATGCGGACGCTGTTGGGACGGCCCGGCGAACCCTCGGGCACTTCCGCCGGCGACCAGTTCGGCGCGTCGTCGCCCCCTGCAAGGTCCACCTTTTCGAGCGAGATGCCGGGCGACACGTCCTCGGGGCGGTATATGACGCTCTCTAGAGTGCTGTCCGGCGCCATGAGCAGCACCGTGTCGACGCGGCCGTTCACCAGACCGTATCTGCCGAACCCTTTGCTCTCAATCGTCACGAGCAAGGCTTCCACGGGGATGTTCTCGTAGGGCGCGCCGAACTCGAAGTAGTCTGGGTCGAACACGACGGCGAAGCCACCGGCGGCGAGGACGAGGCCGTCGGATACCTCGATGATCCGGTCGACGCCCGACACGTTGCCGACGGACCATCCGTCCAGGCTTTGCGGGGCCGGCCCCGTGTTGTACAGCTCGATGTACTCGCGTCGATAGTCTGAGACCGTTGGATCGATCATGATCTCGGACACGACAATCGCCGCGAGGGCCTCGCCGATGAGGGCGAGCTGCAGCAGGAACGCTAGAGCAGCCCGCGCACCCGTCGGATCACCCACTCGGACGTCAGTAGCAAGATTATGGTCCATAGCACCCATCCGGACGACCCCAAAGCGATCGATCTTCGGTATTCCTCAAGCACAGGTTCGAGGGAAATGCCGAGAAGCATGCTGTCGGCGGCGGCAGCTTCGACGTACGAACCGCCGGAGGCTGCCGCGGCGGCTTCCAGCAGCCCCTGTAATTGTCTTGTCTCGGCGTGTTCGAGGCCGACAACCGTTACGGAGAACTCGGTTGCAGCACCGCCCAAATCGGTGCTGCCCAGCCGCGCCCTGGCAAAGACGCGGTGGTCGCCCGGATCGAGGCCGGCGATCCGCGCATCGTACCGTCCGTGCCCCTGAGGGTCCGCCTCTATCCCGATTGCGCCGTCGTCGATCTCGATCCTGACGCCGGCATCATCCAGGGGGGCGAAGTTCGCGTCATGCACTTGCGCGACGATTCGTACCGGCTCGCCGAGGCGATACACTTTCGAGTCGGTCTGCACGGTGACGCGTTCCATCTCCTGCCGGGTGGAGAGCCAGCGAACCGCGGCGCTCCAGAAGTGCTTGCCGGGCGATTCGTCGTCGCCGAGCCCGCGGAGTACTGCGTCCCACCGCCAGTACGTCGTGCCGCCGAAAACCAGGACGCGGCCCCGGTCGGCGTTGCCTGCGACGGCAAGCGGCCCGGCATCGTCCGTCAAGAGAACGACCGCCGACTTGGCCGGGCTGATGCCCACCGTCCGGCCCAACAGAGGCGGGAGCTTGTCCCACGTCTCCGACCACATCACGTATTCGGGGTCGTTCGATACGATCGGGTGTCTCGGCGCTTGGGCTGTCCACTGCGACCGGGTGCGCATCGCTACCCACCGCTGGCGGCTCGCCTCTACCGGCATGATCGACGCCCATTCGGCGGGCGGCGCATGTTTGCCCGGGACGACCAGCATCCCGGCGCCTGCACTGACCGCGCTCATCAAGTTGGTCAGAGACTGCCCGTCGACCGCTCCGGGCCGAACGTCGTGCCACAGGACAAGGTCGATCTGGGCAAGGCTGTCGGTGCGAAAGGCGTCGGCATCCGACGCGACCGTGTTCTGACGTGAACGGTGAGGGGCCAGCCAAAGCCGCACGTCGACGTTGTCCCTCGCCCTGAACAGGCGCATCCAATATGCAACGTCGGCGCTGGGCGCGCCAGCGACGATCAGCACGCGTTGTTTGCCTTTCAGCACGCGAGACGAGAACGGACGCGAGTTGTTGCGAGCGAGTATCTCGCCTGGTACCGAATCCACGCTCACGATCGCCGTCAGATCGCCGGGCGCGTCCGGCGAGACTGTCAGCTCGTAGTCCGATCTCTTTCCGGGCGGTGGCAGCGCCACCGACTTCTTCGCCAGGGTACGACCTCGCGAGACTATCCTGAGTGCGGTCCTCGCGGGCAGGCGACCGCGTCCGATTCCGATGTTCTCAACCGTCGTCGAGACAGTCATCGGTTGGCCCGCGAGTGCGACCTCGGGCGCCGAGACTCCGACAACTCGCAGGTCGGCCTGCGGCATCGGGTCGCCGACGCCGACTATGTGTATGGGCAGTCCGATGTCCGCCGCCGTGCCAAGCGGGTCGGCTCCGGTATTGCTAGCGCCATCGGTCAGAAGCACGACGGCATCGGGCGGGGGAACCATGCGACGCTGCTCGAGGAGGGCGTCGCCGATCGCGCTGGCGTCGCCGGAGAATGTCAGCGCGCCACGATCGAGCGCCCACGTGTTCCCGGCAAAGCCCTGCCAGGCGATCTCGGATTCCGACTCGACGCGGCTCATGCCGGGGCCGTCGAGAACCCGCGCGACCGCCTCGGAACGGCTCCCGCTTCCATCTGCGAACGCCAGGCTGCGGCTCTGGTCCACGAGGACCGATACCCGTGGCTTGCGCGGGCCGAGGCCGCTCCAATCGAGCCGCGGACCCGCCGCCAGCAGCATGCAGAGCACGAGCGTCGCCATACGAAGCGCCAGCAGCGTGCGCCGCCACGCATCCGAGAGAGGCGGTGTCGTGCTGCGGTAGGTTCGCCACGCCAACAGAGCGACCGCCAGCGCGCATAGAACCCAGAACCACGCGTACGGCCTGAAGGCCACCGACCATCCTTGCGATATCATCTACAGGGCCGCCGGCGTCATGGGTCGCGTTTCCACGTCTCGCGGATGCGTCTCGCGCGGCGCCTCAGCACGATGAGCATGAGCGCAAGCCCGGTCCATAGCAGGAAATCCCAGACGATGTGCTCCCAGCTCAGGATCTTGGGCCACATGGCGGCCATCGCGAAGAAGATCGCCAGCCACTCCCACCACTCGCCGGGTGCCCACTTGCTCTCCGGACGTTCGGTACCGGAGTCCTGCTCTCGGGCCGGTCGCGTTCGGATGCCTTCTGGGTCTTGTCGCCGCGTTGGCATAGGCGTTACCCCCGATCCTGTCGTGGTTCGATCACAAGCCCCTCGTCATCGACGGGGACAACTTCCGCGTGGCTCACGATGCCGTACCGTCGCCACGCGCGCTCCATGGCCCGACATACGTCGTCGTGCGCGTTCGTGACTACCGCGAGCACCGTCGGCCCCGCACCCGAGAGACAGCATCCAAGCGCGCCGGCCTCGCGTGCGGCGTCGCACACCTCGTCGAAGCCCGGAATCAGAGCCGTCCGGTACGCCTGGTGGAGCCGGTCGTCCATGGCCGCACCCACTCCCTCCCAGTCGCCCACCATCCACGCGGCCACCATCCATGCCGCCGCGCGCAGATTGAAGACCGCATGGTCGAGCGGCACACGCCTGGGCAGAACGGAACGCGCTCGCTCAGTCGGCAGTTCGAACTGGGGCACGGCGGTCACGAACGAGACGGTATCGCTCGTCGGCAGCTTCCGCGCGACGGATTCGCGGCCGGACTCTCTGGTCAGGGTCGCGCCCCCCAGAACCGCGGACGCCACGTTGTCGGCGTGCCCCTCGATCGAAGTAGCCAGTTGTATCAGTTGGTCTTCCTCTACCTCGCGGCCCGAGAGAAGAATGCCGGCGGCCAACCCGACCACCGTCGCCGCCGCGCTCGAACCAAGCCCTCTGGCGAGCGGAATCGCGTTGTCGGTGCTCGCTATGGCTCCCGGAATGGGGCTTGTCCCCGCCCCGGCCGACATGGCGCGGTACACAAGGCTCGTCTTGTCGCGCGGGAGCGTCTCCGCTCCTTCGCCCGTGTTCGACAGCGTCCATTCGTCTGGAGCGCCGCCTGGAACGACCGTGGCGGTCAGGTGTCGCCCGAGCGCAAGGGCGAAGCAATCGAAGCCGGGGCCGAGATTCGCCGACGAGGCAGGAACCTGAATCCGCCAGCCGTCCGCCGA
>CAZSJP010000085.1:0-6321 GCA_964606675.1 uncultured bacterium | reverse complement strand
GGACACCGGCCCCCGAGGCGCTCCGTGGCTTTCCAAGAACGACCTTCCGCTTCCATCGCAAGCTATCGTGGACGAAGGGCGCGCGCCGGACTATTTTCTACATACGGTCCGCGCGCAACCCACGTGGCTCCGAATCCACCGGAATGCACCCAGTACCTGCTTGCGTGGATTCGTGTACCCCGACGCACGGGCCTCGGCATCCCGAGAAACCGTACGCACATTTGCGCAAACGAGTACTAGGACGATCTTGGATGAAGCCGATCCAGTCAACCGTCCACGACTCAACGCCGCACGAAAGTGTGCACCTGCTGCCCGCCCGGTTCGCCGAGTTGAGCCGCGGCCTGCACGCGGCCATCATGCCTATCGTCAGAGATCCGGAGGTCGCCGACGATCTGGTTCAGGACGTCTGGGTCCGGTTCATGGAACGGCGCCCCGATGAAGCGGATGACGCCAACATCCCGGCCTGGCTTGCCACGGTGGGCCGGCGGCTTGCCCTGAATTACCTTGCCAGCGGCCGGGTGCGTTTCCGCGCCGCGGTCACCACCGACCAGTTCGATCCCCCGTCGCACGATCCGTCCCCGGCCGATGCCGCCGGGCAATCCCAGCAACGCGGCCACATCCTGGACGCGCTCTCAGGACTTAGCCGGCGACACAAGACTGTCATCCAACTGTGCGACGTCGAGGGCTACTCCTACGCGCAGGCAGGCGCTCGCCTGGGCATATCGGGCAGCGCGGTGACGTCGCTGCTTCATCGCGCGAGGAAAGCGTTCCGCCGATCGTACCTGCTTGCGGTTGCGCCTCCGTGGTTGCGTGCCATAGCTCAGGCCGGCCCCGCCGACGAGCTTCTGGAACAGATCGATACGTTCTCGCCACCGACGGACCTCAGCGAGGCGGTCGAATGGGCCGATAGAGACCTGTTCGGTCATCTGGCCGGCCACTGGGATCGCATTCGCAGCGAAACCGTTCCGGACGAGCTTGAAGCCGCCCTAACTTTGCGAGCCGACCCGGCGCCGGACGACAGCGCTCTGGACGTCGGCACCGGCACCGGCATCGTCGCGGTTCACGTCGCGCCGCACGTTCGGCGCGTGATCGGCATCGACAAATCGCTCCCGATGCTGAAGGTTGCCAACGAGCGCGCCGCACGGAGCGGATCGGGCAACGTGCTGATGGAGTTCGGAGACCTGCTGCGGCTCCCTATCGACCACGCCTCGATCGACGTCGCGTTCTGTTCGCTCGTACTCCGGTTCATGCACCGGCCCGAGGATGCCGTCCGCAGCATGTCGGCCACACTTCGGCCCGGAGGGCGGCTCGTTGTCTGCGACGTGCAGCGCCCGCCTCAAGGGCAAGGCACGGGTGTCGGCCGAGAGCAGCTCAGAGCGTGGCTCGGAAACGCCGGACTGGAGCGAATACATGTCGATCGCGTGGGCCAGAGCCGCGATCCGGGGTTCCTCGTCGCTGTCGCCCACCGTCCGTAGGCACCGTCCCGGCGTGCCTCAGTATCGTGGGGTTCTCACGCAGGTCGGTGTAGAACGTCCTCCACCAACAAGGCCACGTTTTCGGCGCTCGGGTAGTGAAGGGCCATCGCTCCGACCGGCGCAACGATCGCCAGCAACTCGTAGCCCGCCTGCCCCACGTAGAGCGCAACCGCGCACGGAGACAGGCCGCCCGCCAGACAAAGCGATGACGCGACGACCGACGCGATCCTGTAATGCTTGAGCACCAGGTAAGGTGTCCAGTCGTCCTCCACGCGATTGAGCAGCGACTCCTTCGCCGCGAACGAACCGGCAGCCGCCGCGACAGGCACGACCAGCGCGACGACCCAAAGCGCCGACGATGCTCCGCCGGCCGCCGACATGCCGATTGCGTTCAGCACGAGGACCGTGGCCGCAGACACGAGCACCGCCACGGCGCACGCGATGCTCCACCATACGGTCCTCGAGATCTGATAGCTCACCATGTGACGTTCCGGAACCGACCATAGATCCATAGTCTGCATTGGGCTTATTCCTGAGATTGGCTGGGGGTGAGAACGTCTATCAGGCGCTGCGGTAGGTCCCGCGAGAGCCCTCCGAACGCGCCGTTGCTCATCAGAACCACGACGTCTCCCAATGCGATGGAGGCTGCTACGTGCTCGGCTATCCTGCTGCAGTCGGGCTCGAACGTCGCGACAACGCCACGCCCGTTCAGATCGTCGACCAATCGATCCACGTCTAAGCGTCGGTCCGCGGGGATCGAGTCGCGGCGGTGGATCGCTCCGATCATGACGGCGTCCGCCATTGCCAGCGCGTCGGTCAGTTCCTGTTGGAAGATACTTCGCACGGTCGTGTTGGAGCGCGGGTCGAACAGCGCCCACACTCTGGAATCCGGATGCCTCGCACGGATCGCACGCAACGTCTCGTCGATGGCGGTCGGGTGATGAGCGAAATCGTCATACAGGGCGACGCCGTCCGGTCCGGGGAGGCGCTGCAACCTGCGTCGCACACCTTTGAAGCTCGCTACCCCGGTCGCGATCTCGTCCAACGAGAGACCCAGATGGCCGCAAAGCGCCGCGGCGCCAAGAGCGTTACTGACGTTGTGAAGGCCGCCAAGCGACGTCTCGCAGCGGATTTCGCCCGGTGGGCCGACGAGCGTGAACGCCGCGCCGAGTTCGGTCTCTACGACGTCTCGTGCCGTCCAATCGGCATCGCACGTCGCGCTGAACGTCACGCGCGGGCACAACACGTTGTCGGTTAGCCGCATCACGCGCTCGTCGGCCGCGTTCGCCGCCACCAGGCCGTTGCGAGGGACGATGTTGAGCATACGAGTGAAGCTTAACTCGATCTCCTCGATCGACCCGAATATGTCTGCATGGTCGAACTCGACGTTGTTGACGATGACGAGATCGGGGAGGTAGTGCAGGAACTTCGATCGTTTGTCGAAGAACGCCGTGTCGTACTCGTCGCCCTCCGAGACGAACAGCACGCCTCCGCCCTCGTGCGCGCCGATGCCGAAGTTGTCGGGCACCCCGCCGATCATGAACCCCGGTTCTTTGCCCGCCGACTCCAGCATCGCGGCTAGAAGGGACGACGTCGTCGTCTTGCCGTGCGTACCCGTAACGACGATGGACGTGCGGCCGTGTATGAAGAACTCCTTGAGCACTTCGGCCAGCGAGACGTAGCGCAGGCGCCGCTCCAGTACGGCCTCGACCTCCTCGTTGCCCCTGCTCATCGCGTTGCCGATGACGACCAGGTCGGGAGTCGGGTCGAGGTTATCGGGGCTGAAGCCTTCCCTGACGGAAATGCCGTGCTCGGCAAGCAGCGTGCTCATGGGCGGGTACACGCCCGCATCCGAGCCGGACACGACGTAACCGCGTTGCTTCAGGAGCGTTGCCACTCCGCCCATCGCGGTGCCGCAGATGCCGACCATGTGTATGTGGCGGACGCTATCGTTCATCGCTTGCCCTGGATCCGTGGTCTCGGGTGCGGCCGCCGAGATAGGCGCCGCGTTCAGCCGGCAGGAAGCGTTCTCGTTCGGACGCTACGACGCGGCCTGGCTGTGTCGATACTTGATGACTCTGACCTCTTCGAGAGTGATGAGTCCCTCTTCTACGCACTCGTCGAGGAAGGGCAGCAGGCGCCCGATACCTTCTTCGGTATCGACGATCTCAATAACGATAGGGAGGTCCTCCGACAGCCGCAAGAGCTTCGCCGTGTGCATACGGCTGTCTGCGCCAAACCCCATCACGCCCCGCAACACAGTCGCGCCGGCGAGGTTCAGTTCGCGCGCCTTAAGCACTATCCGCTCGTAGAGCGCTTCGCCATGCCACGTGTCGTTCTCGCCGATGAATATCCTCAGAAGCAGTCCGTTCTCCGGAAGTTTGATCGGACCCGGCATATTCGCTCCCTCCTCACTTCAACGTACCGACTACGTAGCCGGACAGTGAGAGACCCACGAAGACGAACAGGATGCCCAAGACGTTGCTGGCGACGATATTCGCCGCACCCAACGCAATCTCACCGGTTCTCAGCAGGTTCAGGCTTTCGAGGCCGAACGTCGAGAATGTCGTGAAAGCTCCGAGAACGCCGACGAGAACCGCCGCGCGCACGTTCGGCGAGACGGTCGCGGCATCGAATGCGCCCCACAGAAGGCCGATCGCGAGGCAACCGGCCAGGTTGACGGTCAGCGTGCCCCATGGGAACACCGGCCCCGCCACCGAGTGCACCAGCCCCGACACAACGTACCGGAGCACGGCACCGATAGCCCCGCCGGCAGCGATACCGAGAAGCCTCACCACTGGCTGCGCCTCTGGGCGTCCCGTCTCGTCATCACTGCTCTGCCGGCTCCTGCCCGTCGCCCGGGTGACCCCATCTGTCCTCCATCCACGTCAGTAGAGCGGGCATGTAGACCAACGACGCGGCAAGAACGGTGAACATGCCGATGAGCGCGACGCTGCCCATCGAGTTCAGGCCTTCGTGAGTGGCGAACCTCATGCCGCTGAAACCGATCGCCGTCGTGATCGACGCCATCATCACCGCGCCGCCCGTAGTCATCATGACGTACCGCAGCGAGCCAAGCCCTTCTTCTTTGTATCGGTGGTACAGATGCACGCCGTTGTCGATACCGATACCGATGATGCTCGGCAGAACTACCATGTTGAAGAAATTGAGCTTGATGCTCGCCAGCGTCATGATGCCCAGCATCAGCAAGATGGCGGCAAGCAAGGGCGACATGACGATGAGCGTCGGGCGGAGGCCCCGGAAATCTACCAGGAGGATGATGAATACCGTGATGAACGTCGCCGTCACCGCCAGCGCGCTGTCGCGCCTCATGACTATCAGCATGTCGGCCAGGATTATCGCGCTTCCCGAGGAGTAGTGCGTCTTGGTCGAAGTGGTCACCTCGCGCACTTCGTCGGCGAACCTTATCGCTTCAAGGCCGTTGCTGAGGCTGGCGTTGGTGCCGACGACCACGAACTCGCCCAGGCTACCGTCGGGGCCGTAGAACTTGCGCGTGATGAAGTCCGGCAGGCGATCGGTCGTGACAGGTCCGACGTTCACCCAGCGTTTCAGGTCCTCGATGTTGATCTTCGACTGCCCTTCGAGTATCTCTTCTTCGTGGCCGTTCACGACGCGCTGCAATCGGCGAATGAGCCGCATCTTCCGATCCTGCATCTCCGGCAGGAAACCCTCGATCGTCCTGACGTTCTCGATCGCAGAGCTTTCCCCGGCTCTCGCCTTCATCGCCTTGAGCGAATCCACCACCTCGGCCCTGGCCACAGGATCCTCGACCACTATCGCCGCCGGTGACGACCCCCACTCCCTGATGCTGTAGATCTTGTTCTTCACTTCCCATGTGTCGGGGAGGTTGGCGCGAAGCCTTGAGAAGTTGTACTCGAACGCGATGCCCGTCGTGAGGCGCTCCATGAAGCTGGTCGAATCGACGCTGCTCCCCCGGTCGATCTGGTCTCGGCTGCGTCGCCAGTCCGGGAGAACGCCCGTGACGACTACCGCCCCTACCGACAGCAACACGATGAACGTCACGAGGGCCGGTCGGGAAAACGGTAGGCGGGCGTCGTCGCGCTTCCACTCTCTGACGTGCCTCCGATGCCGCACGACGCCGAACTTCTCGCCGATCACGATGAACGCCGGGAACGTCAGGAGGATGGCGCCTAGCGTCATGGCGATCCCCGTGCCGGCTATGAATCCGAACTCGGAGAATCCCTTGAAATCCGTGATCGTCAGCGAGTAGAATGCCGCCATCGTAGTGGTCGCGCTGGTGGCGATGGCCGCGCCGGTGTTTATCACCGCCAAACGGACCGCCTCTTCCAGACCTCGTCCGTTCCCTCGCTCCTCGATGTACCGCGAGAAGACGTGTATCCCGAAGTCGATTCCGAGGCCCGCAAGGACTGCTATCAGGAATCCGGTTATCAGATTGAGGTTACCGATGGCGATCCACGTGATGAAGAACGTCCACGATAGCCCCGCTACAAGCGGGTACCCGATAAAGAGCCACGCGAAGTATTGGCGGAAGTACAGCGATATGAGTATGACGATGCCGCACAGCGCGAACAGCCCGGTGGACTTGATATCGCTCAGTATCGACTCGTACTCGTCGACGCGGTTGCGGTATGCCCCACCCACGAAAACCTGCATCTCCGGATGGTAGGACGTCGGCTTCATCGCTCGTGCGTCCTCGCGTCCCCTTGCGAGAATCTCCCGCGACGCGCCCATGTTCCCCGATTGCCCGACCGGATACGTCATGAGCAGCCGAATCGTGCCGTCGGGGGTTGTCCAGCCGTTTCGCTTGTCCGGCTCGTCGTCGTCGTCGCTTCTGTATTTCTCC
>CAZSJP010000084.1:0-10625 GCA_964606675.1 uncultured bacterium | reverse complement strand
TCTCCAGTATCCCGTAGAACTCCTCGCGCCGCGCGAAGCCCCACAGGAACGGCGTCATCGCTCCGATATCGACCGACTGCATGCCCAGCCAAACGATGTGATCGGCGGCCCTGCCAAGCTCTGCCAAGATGACACGTGCGTACTGGCAACGCTCCGTCGTCTCTACTCCGAGCAGCGCTTCGGCCGCGCAAGCATATCCGATGTTGTTATTGACCGCGGATAGGTAGTTCATGCGGTCACTGAGAGGGATAAACTGCTCGTAGCTCAACGATTCGCCCAGCTTCTCGAAACCGGTGTGGAGGTAGCCTATCTCCGCTTTGGCTTCCGTGATAAGCTCGCCTTCCAGCTCGAGAACGACCCGAAGCGTGCCATGCATAGCCGGGTGGGAGGGGCCGAAGTTGAGAAGCATCCGCCCCGAGTCGGGGTCCGGCCCTGTCAGCCGACCCAGTACCGGGTCGGGCATCACGGGGTTCCGCAGGCCTCCCTGCGCGGGGGCGTCAGGCGTCATCGCGCTTGATGACCGGGTAGTCGTCACGGTATCCGATTCCTTCCGTGGGGAAGTCTTTCCGAAGTGCGTGGCCTTCGAAGTTGTCAGGCGTCAGGATCCTCAGCATGTTCGGATGGTCGCGAAAGTCGATCCCGAACATGTCGAACACTTCCCTTTCGAGCCAATCGGCGGCGCGCCAGATGCCGGTCGCCGAGGGCGCCCACGCGTCGTTCTCCGGTACGAACACCCGCACGACAAGCTCGGCCAGGCTGTCCAGATTCCGCAATACGTAGACGATCTCGAATCGCTCCGGTCGCTCTGCTCCGAGCATCAGGGCATCAACGGCCGTCACGTCCACAAGGTAGTTCATGCCGAGAGATTCGCGGGCATGGTTGAGCACCGCAATCGCTCCGTTGCGGGAGACGTCGACGCACTCGATGCCGTCGATCTGCGTCGTGCCCAATACTTGCGTCCCGAATTCAGACGCGAGCGCTTCTGACAGACTTTCACTCATCGCTTTCCCTCGATCTAGCAGGATATTACCGCCCTGCGGTCGTTGGCCGGTTCCGTTCGCGATCTGCCGAGACCGAGCCACGCTGCAATACCATAACCTATCCTCGGAATGGCGCGTAACCAAGGCCGACGCCGCGGCCGGCAGCATCGAGTCGGGCATCGCGCCCACCCGGTACTGACTACGGCTCCGTGATTGGGTCATCCCCCAACTTCGTCGCGCAATCGGGGCATATCCCGTGCGAAAACTCCGCGCCGGATCGCTCTTTGACGAACACTTCCACCTGCTCCCAGTAGCCCTGGTCGTCTCTGACCCGCTTGCACCACGCGCAGATCGGTATGAGGCCCTCAAGCGTCTTGACGTTCGCCAAGGCCTCCTCCAGCTGCGCTATCACCTTCGCGCGGTCGTCCGCCTCCTGCCGCAGGCGTTCATTCGCCTCGCCTAGCTCGACGTTCGCGCTCAGAAGCTTCCGCTCCGCCTCTCGCAGGTCCCTGATGTCCGTGAAACTCATCTGGTACGTTTCATAATTCAGCGAGTAGGTCATGGACACGCGCATCGGCGTCTCTGCGCCTTTATACGAGACGAAAGTGAATTGGTGCGTCATCTCTATCAGATGCCTGCCGATCCTGACATGCTTGCGCCGCAGATCCTTGACGGCGACCTTCGCTCGTTCGAAACGCTCGTGCTCCCCTGGGCGGATGCAGTCGGTAATCTTCCTGTCGAAGTACGTCTCGCGTAGTACCAACATCGATGTCTTGCCCAGACCATCGACTTGGGCGTACCGCATGAAGGCGTTGTTCAAGAACTGCATCGTGTTGTCTTCGCGGATTCGCGCGATCGGGTGCTCAAGGCCATGGAGAATCTCGACGGTGTCGCGAAGGGCTCGCACGCCTCCTTCCAGCAGCTCGTCGGTCGCATGTTCGGGGGCGATCGGAAAGCCCACCTCGGCGGCGTATTTCATGACCGCTCCGGTCAGCATGGTCCAACGCTCCTTCCCGATCCGAGACCCCCAACCGTGACGTGCACGCTGACGTAGTCCTCGACCTGCCGCCAGAATCCCGTGTCGTCGCGCACTTTCTTGCACCACGCGCAGATCGGGATAGAGCCTTCGAGAGCCTTCACTTCCGCAAGCGCTTCCTGCAGTTGGGCTATGGGCTTCCCTCGCTCCAAACTCACGCGCCGGCGCTCCGCGATCTCCGTTTCGAGCCGCTCGTTAGCTTCGGCGAGCTCGGCGGTTCTCTCTTCGACGCGCTTCTCTACCTCGTCCCGGGCGCGGCGAAGCTCGGCCTCGGATTCCTTGAGATCGGTAACGTCTACCAAGCTGATCTGATAGGTGTCGAACGCTATCGCGCAGGTTATCGAGGCGCGAACCGGCGTCTGGGTGCCCCGACATGACACGAACGTGAACTCGATGGCCACTCCCCGTCTGTACTTCCGCCCCTGCGTCGCACGCGCCCGCAGCCTTCGTTTCTTCGCGACGACTTTCGCCCGCTCGAATCGCTCGCATTCCGATGGGAGGATCCACTCGGTGATATCGCGCCCGGTGTACTGGGTACGAAGAAGGTGTGGCAAGTTTGCGATGTCTTCGACTTCGGCGAACTCGAGGAGCGCGTTGCTCAGGAACTGCATCTTGTTGTCGGGCTGGATTCGTACGACCGGATACTCAGACCCGTGAGGGATCTCGACGGTGCCGTGCAGCGCCTGTACGCTCTGCTCCGGCAGATCGTCCGTCTGGTCTTCGACGAGCGCGTCGAAGCCGACTTCCGAAGCGTGTTGCAGCAGTGTGTCTCGCCACATAGCAGCCCGCTCCCAGGTCCCTACAGTAGACCGTCGCTTCGCCGCATTCGTCGGATCCGTAGTCAGTCGCCAACAGGGGTAGCGTCTCGCGCATTCGACTTGAAAACAGTGATCGCGTCGTGTCCCTGCTCGACTACTCGCTGGACTTCCAGTATCCCGTCGATAAGCGCTTCCGGCCGCGGGGGACAGCCGGGAATGTAGACGTCGACCGGTACGTACTGGTCGATGCCCTGAATCAGAGTGTAGGTATCGAAGACTCCGCCTGTGGAGGCACACGCCCCCATGCTAATCACCCACTTCGGCTCGGGCATCTGCTCGTAGATGCGCTGCAGAACCGGCATCATCTTGATCGACACGCGCCCGGCGCAGATCAGCAGGTCCGATTGCCGCGGGCTGAAGCGCACGGCCTCAGCTCCGAATCGGGCCAGATCGTATTTCGGCCCGAGCACCGCCATCAGTTCGATCCCGCAACACGCGGTGCCGAAAGGCATAGGCCACAGGCTGTTCTTGCGGCCCCACCTGATGAAGTCGTTGATCCGCGTAGTTAGATACGGCACTGAGGCCTGTTCTGTCGATTGCTCTACCATCGTCTCACTCCGTCGAGCCAACCTGCGCCAGCCGCGCCCGCACGGTCCGTGGAATCAGAGGCGACCGATCCGCTTCGTCGCCCGCCTGTTGGCCATCTCGGCCCGTGAGTCGCGTCGCCGACGCGAGGCGATTCAACGACTCGACCCTATAGAAGTTGAAAGATAGCCCCAGTCCGCGGGGCTGGCAAGCCGATACTACTCAGCACCCGCACACGAGGCTCCGGAAATCCCTCACCCGTCCGAATGTCATCCGGTTTGCATCATGGAAGTTGTGAGCGCCGTCGTATGAGGTACGCACGAGGTAGATCAGGTCTCCGTTCAACTCTCCGGAGGCGTGGTCGAATTGCCAATCGACGTACTGGAACCCGGTGTTCGACGCCGACGCTTCCGAGTCGGACTCCAGATTGTCCTCCAGCAAGAGGCGCCGCTTGGTCCACGTTCGGAGGTCGTCGGAGCTGAATAGCGAGAGCCGGTTCCTTCGTACGCGGTAGGGCGTATCCTGCATGTCGTTCGACATCGTCCAGTACGTGCCGGTCTCTGGGGCGCGCCTGATCGTGAACTTCGACATGCCACCGGGGAAATCGACGAAACCGGTCGCCGGATCGAAACTGAGCTTGTTTCCGTCCGAGGAGAGGGCCACCATCGCGGCCTTGTTGAGCGCCGGGGCAGCGCTAACACGCAGGATGTTCCACAGCCTGCCGTCGGGGCCCTCTACGGCGTTCCCCTCAAGCCAACCGGCTCCCCCGCCGGGTCTGTCCGTGCCGAACGCGCGCGGGTCGGTGTCCTGGTCGTAGACCAACTTGTTCGTCATGCGCCAGTTCTCGGCGCGGAGCAGGTCGTCCTCCACGTCTGCCGAGACGATGCATGCCGTGAATGCTCTCGGGTCGTCCAGACAACCCCTGTCCTCGAACGCCCTGAAGATACGTCCCTGGGCGACCAGCACGGGCACGGGTGCGCAATGGTAGCTTGGCGGCTCGTGGAGGGTCCCGCCGGAGAAGAGAAGCCCGCTGTCGGCGTCCGCGGGATGGGTCCAGGTGTAGCCGCCGTCGGCCGAGCGCCGGATCACGATGGAACCAAAACGGGCCGAGCTACCGAGAAGATAGACGGCGCCTCCATGTTCGAACAGGTTGCTCCAGAATGCGCCGGATATGTGAGTGAGATTCCTCCACGTAAGTCCCTCGTCGTCCGACCGATACACGCTCGTCAGGTGAGCCTGGTTCTCCGGATTCTTCGGGCACGACGCTCCGAAGTAGTCGTGTGTGGCCAGTATGGCACCGTCGACCATTCGGAGGATCGACGGGCTGCCCAGATACGTCCCCGTGCGGGGATCCTGGTATTTCACTTCACTGACCCACATAGCGTAGCCCGTCTCGGTTGTTGCTTCTGCGTGGGAGGCGCAAGCGGGTGCGCGGGGTCACCCACGCATCAGCCGCCGGAAATCCTTCACGCGCCCGAACGTCATCCGGTTCGCATCGTGGAAGTTGTGCGCACCGTCGTACGCGGTTCGCACGAGGTAGATCAGGTCTCCGTTCAACTCTCCCGATGCGTGGTCGAATTGCCAATCGACGTACTGAAACCCCGTGTTCGCGGCCGACGCTTCCGGGTCGGATTCCAGGTTGTCCTCAAGCAAGAGGCGCCGCTTGGTCCACGTCTGAAGATCGTCGGAACTGAACAGCGAAAGGCGGTTTCTGCGTACCGGGTATGGCGTATCCTGCATGTCGTTCGACATCGTCCAATAGGCCCCTGTCTCGGGGTCGCGCCTGATCGCGAACTTCGATAGGCCACCGGGGAAATCAACGAAGCCGGTTGCGGGATCGAAACTGAGCTCGCGTCCGTCGGACGATAGGGCCACCATCGCGGCCTTGTTGAGCACCGGGTCCGAAGCGACGCGCAGGATGTCCCATAGCCTGCCGTCCGGCCCTTCAACCGCATTGCCTTCGAGCCATCCGGCGCCTCTCTCGGTTTCGGCTGCATATCCTACCGGGTCGGTATCTTGGTCGTAAACCAGTCTGTTGGAGATGGTCCAGCTGCTCACGTTCAGCAGATCGGCCCCTACATCTGCCGAGATGACACATGCCTTGAACCCGCGTGGCCAGTCAATGGCGTCGTTGTTCTCGAACGCGCGATACACTCGTCCCTGCGCAACGAGCACCGGCATCGGAGCGCAGTGGTAGCTGGGTGGCTCGTGGCTGCGTCCGCCGGGGTACAGCAGCCCGGTCTGTTCGTCGGCCGGGTGTGTCCATGTGTACCCGCCATCGTCCGACCGCCTGATGACGATGCCGCCCCACTCGGCCGAGCATCCGAGCAGGTACGTGGCGCCGGCATGCTCGAACAGGTTGCTCCAGAACGCGCCGGAGACGTGCGTCACGTTGCGCCACGATCTGCCGTCGTCGTCCGAGCGGTAGACACTGGTGAGGTGTTGCATGCCTTCATCGCTCTTCGGACACCCCGGCCCGAAGTAGTCGTGCGTGGCAAGGAGATCGCCGTCGGGCAGCCGGAGGATCGATGGGCTGCCGAGGTACGTCCCGGTGCGCGGGTCCTGGTATTTGACTTCACTGATCCACATCGCAGACTCCGTTTCCTCTCCCACGGCGGGCCGTCTGGCAGCCCGATGGGCGCGACGAAAAAACCGCCCCGTGAGTCCTGTCACGAGGCGGCACCACAACGCTGAGGGATCGCTTCGCAGCGAGCGCCTACTTCCAGTCGAGCGCGCCCCGTTTCCATTCGTACACGAGGCCCACGACGACTATCCCGGCGAAGAGCAGCATCGCGTAGAGCGCGGTCAGGCCTTCCTGCAACATCTCACGGTACACCGCCGCCCACGGGTAGAAGTAGACCACCTCGACGTCGAACACGACGAACAGTATCGCGATGAGGTAGAACTTCACGTCGAACCGAACGCGCGCATCGCCTACCGGATCGATACCGGACTCATACGGCATCTCGTTCTTGATCCGCGTGTATTTCCGAGGGCCGAACACGTGCGTGAGCGCCAAGGCGCCGCCCGCGAAACCAATCGCCACCAGGATTACGACCAGCACGGGGAGGTAGTTTGGGAACATCTTCGCCACATCCGATCAGGCTGAGCAGGTCGATGACTCGCTTCCATACCGAGCAAAACAGAAATATCCCGGCCGCCGCTGGATTCTGCAAGGCTTCCGTGCCGTTTCTCGGAAAAAGAGGAGGGGCGCAGGTTCGTTCAACCTACGCCCCTCAAAGGGGTCCCGGCCGGCCAAGGGGGAGGAAACCGACCGGGAAATGTGCGACAGATCGGGAGGAGGACCGTCTATCACACGGGGATCATGCCAAATCAGTTCGTTCTCGAATCGTGGTCCTTCGCTGTTCGCTTAGTACTACGACCGCTATCGCTGCTTGGTTCCGTCCGCGGCAAGCTATCATCTCCGCGGAGCTACAAAATCGAGAATGCAATCTCCATGCCAGAGCAATGCCACGCTTCTACTGCATGCATCGTCTCACTCAACACAACTCAATATATGCCTGCGACACGGCGATTGTCAACCGGCCGGCCTCGAATTTCCTTCGGCGCTTGTCCACGCCACAGACCCGACCGAGCTATGCCAGTGTCTCATATCGATACGGCGCATATGGGGTGTCGCATCGAATTGCGATGCCCACGCGGCTTGACCCGGGCCGAGGCGCGACCTAGAATGGGCGCGGGCCACGATTCAGCGCCACAGGGAGGAAACGTCATGACATTCCGTCAGCAGAGAGACGTTTTTCGGCATATGGCCGCGGGAGCATTGCTGCTCCTTGCAGTCGGCACCGCGGCCGCCGAGCGGCTACAAGATCAACCATCCGTACGCCAATTTGGCGCGGCAGATGGTCCGATCAGCGCCAATGTGACCGACGTGGCCATGGATGAGGCCGGCGAATTGTGGGTCGGCATGGACCGTGGTCTGATGCGATACGACGGTACCGAGTGGCACCGAGTGCTACTGCCCGCGCGAGGCGTTCTCTGTCTGGAGCCCTCGCGATTCCACGGCATCATCGTCGGCACCGAGAAGGGCGCGTACAGTTTCAGGCGCCACCGTTCGCGCACTACCGGGCGAACCAGGATGATCGAGACAATATGGACTCTCTTCGATCATCCTTACCTCCGCTCCAGAGCGGATTCCGCCAAACGTGCGGTTCTGTCGCTGAACGAGCAGCCGACCGACGGCGCCATATGGTTCGGGACACAGACCGGCGCCAAACGCTACAATGTCTTCGAATGGGTGGCCGTCGATACTGGGGCAGGGCTACCGATCGAAGAGGCCCGCGCCGTAGCGAGCACCGACGTCGATGCGGATCCGGTCACGTGGATCGGAACGCCGCGTGGCCTGTACAGATGGGCGGACGGGGCGCTCAACCAGCCCGCGTCTATGCCGAGGGAACTACGGACCGGCGCCGTTGACGCGGTCGTGTGGGACACGACCAAGGCGCGCCTGTGGGTTGGCGCGCCCACCGGCGTGTACAGCCTCGACGGAACTCGTTGGCGGAAGGCGTCGGGAATGCCGGCAACGTGCCTCGCCGTGGGTGCGCAAGGGTACCTGTATGCCGGTGGGGCCTCCTACATGTTGCGTATAGCCGACCGGGCCGCGGAGATATACGCCACCGACTACCCGGTAACCGGGGTCACGTCCGATGGAGGCCGGGGCGTATGGATCGGCACCAACGGCGGCGGTCTTCTCCGGTGGATACCCTCCGGCGACGGCGAGACCGACTGGCGCGCAGGGCCTGTTCAGGCGATGGCGCTGACGGCAGGCGGCTACCTGGCGATCGCCGCGGGCACCGACGTATGGCGTATGTCCGTCGGCCGCGGTCTCGAAATGAGACGTCTCGTCGCGGGCGGGCGCTGGAATCGCGTGAACGTGATGCTCGCGACCGCGGATGGCGCCGTCTGGCTCGGCACGGACACCGGCGCGTACAAGATCGGCGGCGGCCGAATCGCGCTTGCTCTCGATACTCGGAGCATGATGGGTGGCGCCGGCGTCCACTCGCTCGTCGCGGACGCCGAAGGGACGCTATGGATCGGTGCCGAGAACGGCATATGGCAGATGGACATCGCAACCAATCGTCTGTCGGTCTGGCGTCGCGCGTCGGCCAACGTCCTCTATCCGGTGGCAAGAACCAACGACGGTTCCCTGTGGACCGGGACCAACCACGGCGTGTACTCGGTGCGAGGCGATTCAGTCAGGCCGACGTCCAAGATCGGCGGCATCGTTCTGGGCAAAGTCAGGTGCGCGGCCGTCGGCCATGACGGCGGCCTCTGGTTTGGCGACGACGATGGGAACGTTGTGCGGCTGCCCGGCAGCCCGGGCGTCGGTTCCGGCGCTACCGACGCCCCGATCGACACGCTAGTGTTCGGCCCCGATGACGGAATCGCAGGGCTGGAGGTCAGATCGATGGCATTCGGGCCGGACAGCTCGCTCTGGGTAGCGACCGACGGGGGCGTCAGCCGGTATCGAGACGGCTCGTGGGCCCGCTACAGTGCCGGTGGCGGCCTCAAGGGTGCCAGGGCCACGTCGGTGGTGCCGCTGTCGGCAGGAATGGCCCTGGTCGGCACCGAGGTCGGCGTCGAGATCCTTCGGCCCGAGACGGAGCCTCCCGATACGCGCATCGTCTCTTGCCCTCCCATCGTGGCGTCGTCGGGCGATCTCTCGGCGGTCGTCAGGGCGAACGACCGCTGGCAACACACGCCGCCGGCGATGATGCGGCTGAGCTTCCGGCTGGACGACGGCCCATGGACTCGAAGCGGCAGCAACGGAGGCGTATCGCTGGCCGGTGTGCCCGCCGGCGATCACACGCTCTTCGTGCGGGCGATCGACGGCGACCTGAACGTCGACCCGACGCCGGCCGTCGCCGAGTTCCTTGTCGAGGCGCCCCTGTGGCGTAGGTGGCCGGTGATCGCGCTCTACATCGTGATCGCGATGCTCGGCCGGTCGGTTCTGCGCGCGCGGCGCGATCGCTAGCCCGCCGGTACCGATACCGACTGCCTGCCTCCCACCGGCTCGTCCCCTTTCGGGCGGGGCGTCAGTTTCTCTATTCTTGTACCGGGTCGCTGCATTGGCGACTGCAACGCTATGGCAAGGGAGTCTCACGCATGGCAAAGAAACCGTCTCGATATGCGTCCGGGTTCGAGTTCGTCGAAGGCCCGGCATTCGATCGCGAAGGGAATCTCTTCGTCGTCAACCTGAAGGGCGGCTACATCTCCAGGATCACGCCACGCAAGAAAGTCAGCGTGTTCGTAAACACAGGCGGAGCGCCGAACGGTGCGAGCTTCCACGCGAACGGCCACCTCTTCGTGTGCGACTGCAAGCTAAAGACAGTATTGGATATAGCGCCCGACGGGACCATAGTCGACGCGATCACGGGCTGGGAGAAGAGCCTGATCCAGGGGCCCAACGACCTGGTCTTCACGAGCGACGGCGGTTACTACTTCACCGATCCCGAGGGATCGTCGGCGGAAAACCCGATCGGCGCGGTGTACCGCGTCAACCCCGAGGGCGCCGTCTCCCAGTTCGCGCCTGGCCTGGCGTATCCGAACGGCCTCGCGATCCTCGAGGATGAGAGACGGCTGTTCATCGCCGAGACCATGACGCTCTGTATCCATGAGTTCGCGCTCCGCTCCGACGGCACGTCGCAGGCCGGACGTGTCCACGCCGAACTCCCCGCCGGCGGCGTCGGCCCCGACGGCATGGCGCTGGACGTCGAGGGCAACTTGTACGTCGCGTACTATGGCTACGGCAAGGTGATGGTTCTCGACCAGTGGGGGAATATCGCTCGCGAGATCGACGCCGGCGGAAAGAACCCGACGAATCTGGCGTTCGGGGGCAAAGGGCGCAAGTCCTTGTATATCACCGAGACCGAGACCGACAGCGTGTACGTCGTCAAGAACGACATCCCCGGAATGGCGCTATTCGGCGACCATTAGCCTCAAGCGCCGCAGGCCCTCGATGCACGACTCACCGTGCGTCGTATCCGGCGAGCCGACGAGCGTGTCCCACCGACGTCGGGTATCGATGCCTGGCATCGGTGTCTGGTGAGGAGTGAAGCGTGGCAGCGACCCAACCTTCATGCCTGTCATCGGGGTTCGGATTCCCTGAAGGACCCGCGTTCGACCATGAAGGCAACCTGTTCCTGGTCGACATCCGCGCCGGTGACGTACTCAGGGTCTCGCCCGATGGCCACAAGAGCGTCTTCGCTCACACGGGCGGCACGCCCAATGGCGCGAAGTTTCATG
>CAZSJP010000083.1:0-10656 GCA_964606675.1 uncultured bacterium | reverse complement strand
CCCGTCTCTGAATCGCCGCGCGACGCCGATCAAGTTGCCGCGATCGGCTCGTTCGTCATCGTGAACGAAGCTGGCGCACGCAGCCGCCGTAGGGACATGGCGTGCCATGTCCTGGCCCATCCGGAAGGACGGTTGTGACGTACGATCCCGACAGACATCATCGGCGCTCTGTGCGATTGCCACAATACGATTACACCCGTATCGGAGCGTATTTCGTCACAATCTGCACCCGCGACCGAGAGTGCTTGCTGGGCAGAGCAGTGGGCGAGGCGATCATGTTGAGCAGGTACGGACGGATCGTCGAGGAGGAATGGCAACGAACTGAGACGTTGCGTGAGAACGTCCGTCTTGATGCGCATGTCATCATGCCCAATCACATTCACGGCGTTGTCGTCATCACGCAGGACATGGCACGCCATGTCCCTACACCCGACGAGTCGCCGATACGACGGTTCGCTTGGCCAGTGCCACGTTCACTTTCGGCGATCGTCGGTTCGTACAAATCTGCTGGAACACGGCGCATCAGCCGAGCGCGAGGTACCCCCGGCACATCCGTGTGGCAGGTGCGATTCCATGAGCGCATCATACGCAACGATGACGAGTTGACCCGTGCACGGCTGTACATTGCCAACAACCCTGCGCGGTGGATGGACGATAGGGAGAACCCGGCGAACCGGCATGTGTGACCCACACGCCGACTGTGGTGGACATGAGACTCCATGTCCACGTATTTTCACCGTGCGAGCACGGCACTCCGTCGTTCGCCTCGCGAACGATGTCAGTACACCGGCATCTCGAAATCGGGATGCAGCACCATTCGTGTTGCAGCCATCGGCTCGTTCGTCATCGTGAACGACGTTTGTGCACACAACCACCGTAGGGACATGGCGTGCCATGTCCGTGCTGCCAAGCCATGGAGAGAAAGATGATAGCCCCGGTTCCTTGCACGGATCGCGTCGCACGGTTGCGACAGTGGGTTTTCGACCAGAACGGCGGGTGCGTCGACCGCGACCTGCTGTGGCATCGCGGGATGCACCGGCATCGGAACGAACCGATCGGCACAAGATACGGCAAGGCGCTGGCATACATGATGGCACACATGCCGGTAGACATCAACGACGACGAGCTCATCGTCGGTCGTCACACGCGCCGCGAGATGACCGCCGATGAGGAGGCAGAGCGCGCCGGCTGGGGCGAGATGGCTCTCGGGCCGCAGTTCGGAGAGTTCGTCAGCGACCGGATATCCCCGGACGCGCACGAGTCGACGGCTGAGCATCGCCATATTGCCGGCGGCATGGTCGGCCACATGACTCCCGACTACCCGGCCGTTCTCAACAAGGGACTAATCGGCCTCAGGCGAGACGTCGAGGCCCGGCTTGACCGCGCCGAGGACGACGAGGAGCGCGATTTCTGCCGCTCGGCGATATCGGCTCTCAGTGCTGCGATCAGATTTGCGCGCCGCTACTCGGCCCATGCGAGAGAACTGGCCGAGACCGCCGATCCCGAGCGCAGAACCGAGCTGCTGGAGATCGCCGAGATCTGCCGACGCGTGCCCGCATGGCCTGCGCGAACGTTCCGCGAGGCGGCACAGGTCATCTGGTTCATGCACCATTGGGTAGCGCTGGAGACAAGCAGCGGCCACGCATGCTTCTGCCCGGGCCGCGTCGACCAGTATCTCGCGCCCTACTACGAGCGCGACGTCCGTCGCGGGGCCCTCACTCGCGAGAAGGCGTACGAGATCGTCTGCTGCCTCTTCCTCAAGTTCTGCGAGTTCGATCCCTACAGCACTCCCCAGACACTCTTCGTCGGCGGCCAGAAGGCCGACGGAAGCGACGCGACCAGTGAAGTGACATTCCTCTGCCTCGAAGCGTCGCACGATTTGCAGATGCTTCACCCGGCGCTGTGCATAAGTTGGCATCCGAGACTCGACCCTCGCGTGATGCGAGAGGCGGTGCGGGTGATGGGCACAGGCATCGGCTTCCCGGCGGTGTTCAACGACGGAGCCATCGTGCCTGGCCTGATGCGCGACGGCGCCACGCGCGAGGACGCGGTCGACTACGTTGCCGGCTCGTGCGTCGAGATATCGGCCATCGGCAGAAGCAACCCGTGGGTCGCATCCGGCTACGTCAACGCCGGCAAGGCGCTCGAACGAACCGTCAGGCGCCTCGCGAAACGGGACGACGTCGCCTGGAGCGACATTGTCGACGAGTTTGAGGCCGATCTGGCCGAGGCGGTGCGCTACAACGTAGAGGTCACCGGCGCGCACGACAGGGCGTTTCAGGAGTTCATACGGTACCCGCTGCTCTCTACAGTGGTGTCCGACTGCGTCGAAGAGGCTGCCGACATCACGCGTGGCGGCGCGCGGTACAACACGACGATGCCCGAACTGGTCGGGCTGGCAAACGTGGTTGACGGCCTGATGGCCATCAGGTGGGCGTGTTACGAGCGAAGCGCGGTAAGCCTGCGCGAGTTGTCCGAGATCCTCGACCGGAACTGGGACGGCGAGGAAGCCCTTCGGAACTTGATGGGCAGCAAGCCGCCGCGCTACGGAAACGACATGGACGAGCCGGACGAGCTGTGGGTCGAGCTATCCGATGTCTGGTACGACGAGGTGAGGAAATACACGAACCCGCGCGGCGGGGCGTATCAGCCGGGCTTCCTCTGCTGGATCATGCACTCGGTGCTCGGCGAGCACACCGGCGCGACCCCCGATGGACGCAAGTCCGGCGAAGCGCTGGCCGATTCGGTCGGCCCCGTGCAGGGGCACGACACGGCCGGCGTGACCGGCATGCTGCGCTCGTCGGCGAAGATGGATCATTCGCAGTTCATCGGCGGCATCGTCACGAACGTCAAGTTCACTCCGAACATGTTCGCGACCGCCGACGATCGCGAGAAGATCGTCGGGCTGCTCGAATCGTACCTTTGTATGGGCGGGTTCGAGCTCCAAGTCAACGTGGTCTCCGGCGACGAGCTCCGCCAGGCACAGGACCGGCCCGATGAACACGCCGATCTGATCGTGCGCGTCGCCGGCTACTCAGACTATTTCACGCGCCTCTCGCGTCCTCTGCAGGACGAGATCATCCGGCGCACCGAACACGCGATGGCGTAGGCGATCGACGATCATTGCCGCGGCCTGCCCCGGCTTCGCACGATGGAGACAACGAGGACACCTGAATGAGCGATCTCGTCAAGCTGATAAATACACCTGTAAGACTCGCATGGGACGCGAGTTTCCTGCCGATCGAGCTGGCGTACATAGCCACCGCGCTTCGAGACGCCGGCCGAACCGTCGAGGTGCTGGACTTCAACCTGAGCCGCCCTGACACCGCGGCGGCGTGCAGGAGTATCGCAGAGCCGAAGCCGCGGTACGTCGGCATCACGGGCATGGCTATTCAGTTCGGACTGGTCCGTGAGTACGCCCGGCTCGCCAAAGAGTGCGTGCCCGGCGTCACGGTGATCGTAGGCGGGCGGCTGACCGCGGTGCCCGAACTCATCATGTCCGACCCGAACGTGGACGTAGCCGTGGTGGGTGATGGTGAGGAGACCGTGGTGGAACTGCTGGACTGCCTGGATGCCGGCGCCGACCTCCGCAGCGTGGCAGGTATCGTCTTTCGCGACGAAGGGACCGGCGCCATCGTGGAGACGCCCGCGCGGCCATTCGAGAGGGACCTGGACAAGTTCGGACAACCTGCGTACGACCTTTTCGACATTGAGCAGTACATCGACAACCAACGGAAGACCCACGGCCACCGAGGTGGCGTGGGCAAGCGGTCGATCAACATGATATCGGCTCGCGGCTGCCCGTTTCGCTGCCGCTTCTGTGGCGAAGACGGCGATAACCTCCGCAGAAGGTCGATGTCGAGCGTTGTCGATGAGATTCAGTGGTTGGTCGAGCAGTACAATATCGATCACGTACGATTCTGCGGCGACCTGGACGACAGAGGGAGCGGCATCACCTGTGCCGGAAACGGCCGCGTCGATATTGTGAGCCGGGAGTTGCTGTTGCTGGCAAAGAAGTCTGGGTGCACGCAGATCGCCTACGGGTTCGAGTCGGGCAGCCAGGCCATGCTCGACGCGATGAACAAGAAGACCACGGTCGGGCATGCCGAGCGGACGATTTCGCTGCACCGGGAGCACGACCTCGCCTTCTCGTCGTCGATGATCCTCGGGGCGAGAGGCGAGAACTACAGAACTCTCTACCAAACTTGGCGGTTCCTCATGCGGAACTGTTTCCGTCCGTCGGCGATCAACTACATGATGGTGTACCCGGGCACGCCCGACTGGTACGATGCGCTGGAACATGGCGACATAACGGACCCGCACGCATACATCGAGGCGATGGCCGAGCATGTCTACGGCTTCAGATACTCCGACCGCGAGCTGCTCGTCAACATCAGCAACATAAGCGACATCGGGCTTTACGTGGCCGGTAAGTTCATCTCCGCAACGCTTTCTGTACGCCTCAGGCTGGCGGGCATGGGCGTCCTCACCGCGCTCAAACGCTTGTTTCGAGTTGGTACGGATGGCGCCAACGACAGCCCGGCGGACAGAGCCGCCTCGCCGGCCAGCGATCCCGAGCTGGTGCAGATCGAGCGCCGGGAATCGGACCCGTCATCCTAACGCGGGCGGCTGGGCTTGCGCGTATCCCGCGCGAGAACGAATCATCCACGCACGGACATCTCGAACCGATGAGCGCTCCCCAAAGTTCGCGCTACAACTTGCTCGCGCTCGTCGTCGCCCTGGCGCTGACCGCCTGCATCGCCTGCGCGGACGGCTCGGCAAACACCCGAACAGAGCTTAGATTCTCGTTCTGGGGCGCGTACCACGACATGGCGATGTGGAAGAAGATCGGCGCCGAGTTCGAGTCGATACACTCCGACGTCCGCGTGAAGATGGAGTACATCCCCGCCGACTACCGCTCGAAGGTCCGGCTGCAGATGATATCGGGCACCGCCGCCGACGTAGTCAACATCGACGACGAAACTCAGGCCGGCTTCGCCGTACGCGGCCATTTGGAGCCGCTCGACGAGTACATACGACGCGACGGCGAAAGCCTCGACGTGGAGGACTTCCTGCCGACGTCGCTGGAGTCGTTTCAGTACGCAGGCGTGCAACACGGCTTGCCGTGGGACGGTTTCAGCGTGATGATGTTCTGCAACGTGGATATGTTCGAGCAGGCGGGCATACCACTGCCGGATACCTCGTGGACGTGGGACGACTTCCGCGACATCGCGCGAAAGCTGACCCGAGACCACGACGGCGACGGCAGAGTCGATCAGTTCGGAACGAGCCTGGCGTTCGGGATTCTGCCGCTTGAACCTATCTTCTGGGCGTATGGCGCCGACGTGATCTCGCAGGAGGCCTGGCGGTGCGGCCTGTTCACTCCGGAGGGCGTGGCAGCCTTGCAGTTCGTCCGCGACATCGTCCTGGTCGACAACTCGAGCCCGCGCGCAGGGCAGATGCCCGGCATCCAGTCGGAGATCGCGATCCTCACCGGACGGCTCGGGATGGTTCCGGGTGGCGCGTATCTCATGCAGAACCTGCGCGCGACCGAAGGCATGCGCTGGGACGTTCTCCACATGCCGAAGGGCCCCGTTCGCAGGGCGACACGGGTATCGTGGGACGGCATTTCCATCTACTCCGGATCGCCGCACAAGGACTTGGCATGGAGGTTCGTGAAGCACGTGCTGAGCCGGCGTTCGCAAGGATACATCGGCAGAACCGGCCGTGCGATGCCCGTTCGCCGTCAGGACGTGCTGGACTATTTCGTCGACGACGAAACGCCTGAGCATGAGGAGCGATTCTTGGAGTCTATGGAGTACGGCATGGTGACACCTGCCGCGACAAAATGGGAAGCGATAGACAACACGTCTGCACGCTGGCTCGACCGCGTGCGCCTGGGGGCGATGGACACTCCTGCCGCGCTCGATGGCCTGTGCCGCGAGATCGACGATCTCATCGAAGAGGAACGCGCTCTGCGAGCGGCGACCCGCAGGTACGGCGAACCAGAGAAGGCGCAGGTTCGATGAAACTGTTCTCGGTTCGCGATACCCCGCCCGGCGACGACAGCGTGAGCCATATTGCGCCCGGCTCGTTCCATGCGGAGGGGCTGGAGTCGTTCGTACAAGCCGACGTGCGCTACTTCGGGCGCGGAGAGCAATCGGAACCGGCGAAACACGACGACCGAGAGACCATCGTCGTCGTAATCCAGGGTCTGGCGCGGCTGACAGTCGCGGACGTGGATCATCCCGTAACTGCGGGCGACGTAGCCATAGTGCAGCGAGGCGAGGAGTTCACGCTGATCGCCGACGAGGTCGACCCGGCGGTCGTATTGATCGTCGGCGCCAGAGCAGCTGAATGCCGGTAGACCTGCCTACCCTTGCATGGCTACAGCTCATCATCCTGGTTGCCGCGTTCGTCCAAGGCACGGTCGGTTTCGCGTTCGGGATGATCGCGATGGGCTTGGGCGCGCTCGTCTTGGATGCGAAGACCGCATCGATACTCATGGCGCCACTCGCCTCGGCGAACATCGCGGTGGTGCTCTGGAGCGTGAGGCGGAACGTCCGGGTCAAGTTGGTCGCACCCATGCTCCTCGGCGTGCTTGCAGGCCTCCCGTTCGGCATCATGCTGCTCCTGGGAGGCGCGACTTCCGTCATCAGGCTCATGGTCGGCTTGCTGCTGCTGTATGTAGGGGTTTCGCGTCTCCGCAGCCCGAAGACAGAACCGCGCGGGGCCGGGCCGCTGTGGGGTACCCTTGCCGGTCTCCTCGGAGGCGTGCTCGGCGGCGCGGTGAACATGGCCGGGCCTCCGCTGATCGCGTACTCTGTGCGCCAGGGATGGTCGCCTGGGGTGTTCAAAGCGACACTTCTGGCAACCTTCATCCTCGGCACGTCCATCAAGAGCGCGGCGCTCATTTGGCAGGGATCGCTGGACACAGGGCTGATCGCTCTCGACTTGGCCCTGCTGCCCGCGGTGTTCCTCGGTTCGTACGTCGGCATACGAACGTTCGGTCGCATAGACGTCCACAGGTTCGGCCAGATCGTGGCCATATTGCTGCTCGCGCTCGGAGCCGGGCTGCTCATATAACCGACACCAAGGGGTGTTCCATGGCGGTACGAGACGTTAGCGGTACGACGCGCGTCGTCGTGGTCATCGGCGACCCGATCGAGCACACGCTTTCGCCGGCGATGCACAATGCCGGCTTCGACGCACTGGAGCTCGACTGGGTCTACATTGCCGCTCACGTTGCACCGGCCGGCGTCGGGGCGGCAGTGGAGGCGATCCGCGCGCTGGATCTGTCCGGCATGAACGTGACCGTGCCTCACAAGCAGGCGGTCATGCCGTTCCTGGACGAACTTGCTCCCGATGCCGAAGCCGTCGGAGCGGTCAACACCATCGTGAACCGCGACGGCCGGCTGATCGGCGACAATACCGACGTCGTGGGGATCGTCAGAGCCGTCGAGGGGTCTCTCGGAGCGAGGCCGTGGCCCGAGCACGTCGTTGTGCTGGGCGCCGGCGGCGCCGCACGCGGTGTGGTGCACGCTATGACGACTGTGGACGCGGTCGAGCGCGTCACGATCCTCAACCGCACGGCCGAGAAAGCGGACGCGATGGCCGACGAATTCGACGGTGCGACTCGCGTCGACGGCGCTCCTCTGGATGCCGCGCACGCCTCGCGCGCGCTGGCCACGGCTGGTGTCGTCGTCAACGTGACGAGCCTCGGCCGCGGCTCGCTGGCCGACATGACTCCGCTGCCCGACGAGTGGCGCTGCCTGAAGGCCGGCATCGTGTGTGTCGACTCGAACTACAGCCCCCCTGAGACCGAGCTGATGAGGCAAGTTCGCCGCGCGGGAGGGCATGCGTCGAACGGGATCGAGATGCTGCTCAACCAGGGCGCACGATCATTCGAGCTGTGGACGGGCCTGACGGCGCCGATCTACGCGATGCGGGCGGCGCTCGGCAGCGCGTGACGTCTGCGGACGCCCACGCAGCCGGCTTTCAGGGGAACGCTTGCCGCCGCCGCGCACCAATCGTCTCAGTATGACTTGACAGATCGCGGCGCAGGTGGGATATTCATAGCAGAGGGTCGTTTTGGATCGAAAAACCTTTAACATCCGAGTACAGGAGGTTGTCCCCTTGTGAGTGCGGATGTGGCTGACTTCGGTCGGATTCACTACAATATTCCCATGGGGTGACTCAAAAGTCCTCTAACGTTTCAGAGGTTTCGAAGCGTTTTCTCGGTCTAAGGCGGCCCTCGCCACTACTCTCTAGCCGACTCGTGTTCGCGGGTTGGCTTTTTTCTGCCTGCCACCCGGTTTGCGACGAACGCGCGTCATCATAGACTTGATCCACCGAGTAGACAACCACCAACGCGACTAGGGAGCGAACATGCCATCCGGATACCTCGGCCCACCTCGTCTCAAGAAACTGCTACAGGGCGACAGGCAACTGATCGGGATGTGGTTGATATCCCGCGACCCGTTCTTCGTCGAAACGGCCGCCCACGTCGGCTACGACGTGCTCCTCATCGACATCGAGCACGCCCCGATCTCGATGAGCGATCTGGAGCGCATGCTGATCGCCATACAGGGCAGCCCGTCGGTCCCCGTCGTTCGAATGCCCTGGAACGACCAGGTGGCAATCAAGCAGGTGCTGGACATGGGTGTCGAGGGCCTGGTGGTGCCGATGATATCGACTGCCCACGAGGCCAGGCAGTTGGTGAGCTACTCGAAGTACCCGCCGGCCGGCGTAAGGGGCATCGGCCCGAGGCGCGCGCAGAACATGTTCGAGTCGGGCGACCCCTGGGACTACCAGAGCCGCGCGAACGACGAGGTAGTATGTCTCATCCCGCAGATCGAGCATATTGGCGCGATCAACAACATCGACGATATCTGCAGCGTGCCGGGCGTCGGCGGCCTGTTCCTCGGACCGTCCGATCTCTCGCTTTCAATGGGCCTTCCGGGAGACTATGAGCACCCGGACTCCATCGCCGCGCGCGACAAACTCAGGGACGCGTCCAGGCGCCACGAGTTGCCCCTGGCGGTAGCCACCTACAGCATGGACAACGCCGCCGACTGGATGAGATGGGGTGCCAAGCTCGTCATGTCGGGCATCGACATCGGCCACATGGCTGCCGGCGCGAAGAGCATGTTGCAGGAGCTGAGCCTCGTGCGGGAAGGGTAGCTTTGTTGGCCGATGGGCACCAGCAATGGGTCGTGTTGGACGCGATGGGCGTTGTCTTCGAGGTGGGCGACGACGTGGGCGATCTGCTCGTGCCGTACGTTCAACGCCGCAACGCCGACGCTCCGGTTGAGACGATCGAGCGCCTGTACCGCGCCGCGAGTCTGGGCGAGATCCCATCGCGCGAGTTCTGGGCCGGTGTAGGCCTGGGGCGTGCATACCCCGACGTGGAGCGGGATTATCTCGACACCTGCCTGACGCTCGACCCCGACTTCCTGCAAGTGGCGAGCGAACTTGCCCCTTCATACTCGCTGGCGATGCTCTCGAACGACGTGGCCGAGTGGTCGGCGCACCTGCGTGCTCGCTTCTCGCTGGACGAGGCGTTCGCTCAGGTCGTCATCAGCGGCGAAGTCGGTGTTCGTAAGCCGGACGCCCGCATCTACGAAATCCTGCTGCGTGAAACGGGAGCGCCGGCTACCGACTGCCTCTTCGTCGACGACCGGCCGGCGAATCTCCGTCCCGCAGCCGATGCCGGCATGAAGACGATCCTGTTCGATCGGGATGGCGCATGCTCCCGGAACGACTGCGCTGCGGACGGTTATGTCGGCGGACTATCGGAGCTACCCGGGGTTGTGGACAAAGCGTTTGAGGCGGCGTAGCGTCGTGGCGCTTGCCCGGGCGACGCCACCCGCAGCGGCCCCCAGCGCACGGCGACGACCACGCCGGCCGCAACCGCCGCAAGCGCGGCCGAAACCAGATACATCCCGTCGTAGCCCCAAGCCCCGGCTGTGTAGCCGCTGAGCGAACTCCCGATTGCCGTGCCCATGCCGATGCTGATGGCGTAGTACGCCAACTGCCCGGTGCTGGTCCGGCCTTCAGGCGCAAGTTCAGCAACGAGCGTCACGGAAGCGACGTGAACCGCGCCGAACGAAAGCGAGTGGAACAACTGTCCGAACATCGCCATCTCGACGTTCGGCCACGCCGCATAGATGAGGAACCGCACGATTGTCCCGGCGAACCCCGCCAGCAGCAGCCGCACCGGGCCGATGCGACCGAGTATCTTGCCCGCCACGACCATCATGCCGATTTCCGAAGCAACGCCAAGCGCCCACGCCACGCCCTTGAGCGTGTCGGAGACGCCGATGGTGTCGAGATACAGACTGTAGAAGGCGTAGTGCCCGACGACCGCCACGCGACCCACCATCGCGGCGATCAGGAAGACGATGAACGGCCCGCTGAGCGCGCGCCAGAAATGCAGGTCGCGGCGCTTTTCGGCCCGGTAGTTGATCGCCTCACGCGGGAAACTGAGGATGATCGCGACCGCCACAAGCTCGGCAGCCGCGTAGATCGCGAATTGCGACCAGGTGGGCGTGCGCTCGAGCAACCAGCCGATGCTCACGCTGGCGACGATGAACGCCAGCGATCCCCAGAGTCGAACCTGGCCGTAATCGCCGCCATTCTGCCGAATGTCGTGCA
>CAZSJP010000082.1:10040-10666 GCA_964606675.1 uncultured bacterium | reverse complement strand
CGCTGAAGACGAGCATCTCCAGCACAGCGGCGCTGATACCGAAGTTGGCGTCGATCTGGTACACCGGGTCGGCGCCACCCCAGCCGACGGTCAGCCCCTGGGAGCGCCAGTCGTTGTGGTACGTCAGCAAGTTCGGACCGACGACGGACCGCGCCAGAAGCTCTAGCACGTCGAGCGCGCGGTCGCCATCTCCGAGCCGAGCGTAGATGTTCGCCATGTGCGCGTACGACCACCCGCTCTGCGACGCCAAGCCGACCACCAGCCGCTTCTCGACCGCCACTCGGCACGCCTCGAACAGCCGGGGGTCGCTCTCTTCCGTCACGTCGAACCCTGGAAACACCGGGTAGATATGCGACAGATGCCGATGATGGTAGTTGTCCGGCAGGCTCGGATGTATCCACTCGGCCATCGCCCCGTCGTCGTTGATCGCATACTCCGGGAATCGGGCGAGCATTGCGTTCCACTTCGCAACGTCTTCGGTTCGTATCCCGAGATGCTCGCACGCGGCGCACAGGTTCCCGAGCACTTCACGCGCAACGGCGAAATCCATCGTCGCGTTGACCGATACGATCGATCCATCCGGGATCGATGGGACGTTCTCCGGCGAGAGCGACGGTGCGAACATC
>CAZSJP010000082.1:8457-10030 GCA_964606675.1 uncultured bacterium | reverse complement strand
CCTTCGATCAGGAAATCCTCGTAGAACAGCGCGACCTCGCCGAGGAACGGCACCACACGCTCTCGCAGGAACTCGTCGTCGCCGGTGAACAGCCAGTAGTCGTAGAACAACTGCCCGAGCCATCCGGCGCCGGCGGTCCAGTTGACCCACGGCCCCGCATACGCCAACCCGTTCATGCTCTGCGACACCGGCACGAGAGCGCCTCGGCAACCGTATATCTTCGTCGCATTCTGCCGGTTGTCGTCAAGCATCGACTCGTAGTAGTCGAAGAACGGCAGGGCCGCGTCGGCGAGATTCCCCGGTAGCGCCTGCCAGTAGTTCATCTGGATGTTCTCGTCGTTGTGGAAATCCGACTGCCACGGCGGGTTCCACATACCGTTCCATATTCCCTGAAGGTTGGCCGGAAGACCGCCGGGCCGCGAGCTGGACATGAGCAGGTATCGTCCAAAATTGAACATCTTCTCGACGAGCAGACCTGGCACCGTACCCTCGTAGGCATCGAGCAGAAGCCGGTCGTTCACCGTGTCGGTCTCGGCGGCCGCAGCTTCCGACGGGTCGCCGCCAGCCGTACCCAACTCCAGTTGCATCCCGGAGTAAACGTCACCGTGCAGCTTCCGGTGTGGCTCGAAGAGGGTGTCGTAGTCGGAGCCAAGCGCGTCGATCTTGCCGTGAAGCTGCGCAAGGGCCGCGTCGGGTTCCTGGTTGGCGAACGGCGCGATGATGACAACCGCTTCGTCCGCGTCCTCGAAGACGATTCTGCCCTCCGTAGCCCGGCCGGTGCCCCTCACCAGGTGCGCTCTCGCCATGCCGCCGAAAGCCGCTCTCTCACCCAGAACGTCCGTGTCGGCGTAGCGTCCGACGATGGCCAGCGTGTCCGGCTCCGAGGGATCGGCAACGGTCGAGAACGTCGCGGGCAGTTCGTCTTCGTCGGTGCCGAGCGGCACGTGCGGCGCCAGGCTCAGCACCGCCGAGATCGGCGAACTGCCGCGCATGAGGAGCACTATGGCGTCGTCGGCTCGGGAGACGAACAGACGCCGCTCGTATGTGTCAGGCCCTTCAGCCCACGACACCACCGCCTCGCCCGTGGAGAAGTCCAGCGTGCGCCGGTAGTTGGTGAACGCCTGACTGCTCGCAGCCTCGATGCGTATGTCGAACGCGGGATGGTAAGGGTCGTGCCCACGATGCTCGTAGCCCTCATCGGCCAGCCTATCGCCGAGGAAACTCTCGGCAGCCTTGTAGTTACCGCCGGCAAGCAGCCGACGCAGTTCCGGCAGCGATTCGGACACGTCGGGCACGGTTCGTTTGGCGCGCCGGACCCATAGGTCTTCGTGGTTGACGAGGATCGTCTCGTAGCATATGCTGCCGTAGACCATCGCGCCGATGGCGCCGTTGCCGCATGGCGTGGCGTCTTGCCAGCGCGTGGCGGGCTGCAGATTGGTCGTTCTGTGGGCTGATCCGGACACGGTGGTCTCCTTGCCGTCGGTGATGGAACGGGACAGCACAGATGATGCCGCGCGGGGATGGATGGGGGAAGTGGGGGGTGGGTTGGGGGAAGTGGGGGGTGGGTTGGGGG
>CAZSJP010000082.1:0-8447 GCA_964606675.1 uncultured bacterium | reverse complement strand
GCCCATTATCCTGATTCACCTCTCTTTTTTTCCTGATCAATCACAGGGGAGTGGCGACGGGCTGAGGGTTGTGCCGCCCGCCTTGCGCGCCTCATTGTACGTCGCCTGCTTTGTGCCCGATAGCGATGAGATTCCGGTTGCGCCTACGCATGCCTTCCTGCGCGATCGCCGACTCCCAGGATGGCATCCTGCCCGACAAGTGTTTCCTGCAGCAGAGGCACGTCCACGTCCCGCACGCTCCCGTTGCCCAGCGATGCCAGCGCAGCCGTCGTGCCGGCAGCGTGTCCCGTTGCCATGCACGTGGCGGCACCTCGCAGCGACGCCTGGGACAGGTGATCGCACGCAACGGACCGTCCCGCACATACCAGATTGTCGATGCCTCGCGGAAGCAGCGCTCTCAGGGGAACGTCGTGGTGCCCCTCCAGCCCGTCGTACTTGAAGACCGTCCCCTTCAGGTGGTAGTCGAGGCCGCGGCAGTTCAGAGCGACGACGTCCTCGAAACGAGCCTGGGCCCGGAGGTCGTCGATCGTAAGTACGTAGTCCCCGACGATTCGTCGCGTCTCGCGCACACCAAGGTGAGATTGGGCCACGATGAAGGCGTTCTCGAACCCGGGGATCGTCTCACGCATGTACCGCAGATGCTCTAACGCGCCGTGCAGTCCGTCTACCTCCGCCCTCGTCAACGCCGCCGGGTCGAGTGGATCGATGTCCGAGTTGCCCTGGAGACGAACGGCTTCCCGATGGATGCACAGCTTGACGGTAGGCATGACGCCGACATGAAATCGCTCGCCGCCTTCTCCCTCCTGCTTGTTGGGGATCACGATCGTGAACATCTTCTGAACGCGATCCGCGCCTTCTTCCTCCAGCCCCTGGACACGCAGGCCAAGCCGACTCTCATGCTCCTTCGCCCAGCGGGCGACACGGACGTGGTCCACTCCGCAGGCTATGTAGTCGCAAGAGACCTGTTGCAGGTCGTCCACGTCCGTCATGTCGAACGGGGCGCCGGCAAAGGCTGCCACGTCGGCGTCGCCGGTTGCGTCCACGAAGCACTTCCCCCGTATGACCGCCGACCCTCCTTTGTTGTGGACCACGATCCCCGCTATGGCATCCCCATCCTTCAGAACGGAGGACGTCAGCGTATGGAACAGCAATTCCACGCCGGCTTCGGCGATCATGTCGAGCGCGATCTTGCGAGTCCATACCGGCCAGATCTGGTTCCCCGTGCCCACAGGCAGAGCATTCCCGTCGGCCTGCATGCGGGCGAGGAACTCCCACCCCAGTCCACGGATGATCTGATGACCGTCTGAATCGTAGAAGATGCCCAGACCAGTGTTGTACGGCGCAGTCGTACATCCGCCAAGGTAGCCGAATCGCTCTACGAGAAGTGTTCTGGCGCCGGTCCGTGCAGCGGCGGTAGCGGCGATGAAGCCGGAAGTGCCGCCGCCGACAACAACGACGTCGACGTCGTACACAACCGGAAGTGTGGTCGCAGGAATCTCCACGGTGGGTCCGAGTGTGTGTCCAGGCATGCTCTACTCGCTCCCTTCGTCATGGCAGGGCGGGGCAGGGGCGATCCTGAGTTGGCTCATCGGACCTGCCATGGGAATGCGTTCTCAGGGTGTCGGTCTGCTGCAACGCGAAGCTGATCCGCGCCTCCGAACTCCGTTTCGGCCTCACCGGCCTTGTCTCTCGCACGAGATCGCGAGGCTCTTGCGCAGACCCGACCAGGATGCCGGAGCAAGGCCGGTTGGCGCGAAGGATGCCACAAGGTATAGTACGCAGCCGAGGCCACCAAGGCCGTAGCAACGGCTCAGCCGTTCCCCCACACCGGAGCGTGCATTCGAGAGTTCGCTCAATGCGAACGCCTTGTGGACAAGCCAGGGGACGGGAAGATGTCGGACGGGACCATCACTCTTGTTCAGGATGGGTAGGCGGCGGCGATCATCGTCGCGCAGGATATCAGGCCAGTGCTTCGACCCGGCGTACGTGAAGGGCTTCTGGTGCGAAAGCTACCCGCATTGGGCGCATACCGGGCCGATGCTGCACCTCTCGGCTGCTCTGGGATACTCGGCTCGCCCCGCAGGCCATCCTCGACGAGCGGTTCGACCGCATGTTCCGCGACGCCGCGGCTCCCATGGAGGCGTTCTACGGGGTCCTTGAAAACAACTGGACAAAACGACCGTGGGTCTGGCACTGGTTCCAGGGCATGGAATGCATGTGGCAGCAGCTCCTTCAGTGGACGCCTGATGCCCGGGGCGCGGCTTGGCAAAGACGTGGTGCACGATCATGCCGAACCCAAGGACGTCGATATCCTTCTGCGTGCTCGAGCTTTCCACGATATCTACCACTCCATGCAGTTGCTGATGGACACGCATTCGCCGATGGCCCGGCTCGGCGCCCTTCAGGCCGGATATTCGGTACACAGATAGTGGAGCGGCTCAGCATCCTCCTCGATCTCGGGGAAACGTCCGACCGGTTCCAGGAATCGGTTGTCCGTGTTGTCATCGTTGACTTTGGAGACTTCCCGGCACAGGAGCGGCTCCGGGTTGTTCTCGGCCCAGAACGCATGGTAGAGATGATCCGGCACGGTCATCGATTCCCCGGGCCTCAACGCTATCCTGGCGCCTGCGGGAACGGTCCGCCTGACACCATCCGTGGACACAGTGACCGCCGTGTCGTCCAGCCTCTCGTCAGGCGTCGAGTTATGGATTTCGAAGATGAGATCGCCGCCGGATACGTTGATGATGTCCTCTGTCTTCTTCCAGTGGAAATGCATGGGGATTAGCTGCCTCTCGCGCATGACGAGTATCTTCTCGCAATACGTCTTGCCGGAGAACTCCGCGATCGTGTCGTGACCATTTCTCACGGTGAAGACGACGAGGCCCACGTCCTCGAACCTGCCGGTGCCGAAGTCCGTGATGTCCCATCCAAGCATGCATTCCCTGATCTCGTCGCACTCTCTGCCCTTGCTCTTCCAGTCCTCAGGTGACCAGTAGCCGAAGGGCGGCAGTACGATGTTGTTCCTTCTCAGAAGCCCCTTGGCTTCCTCCATGTGCCTGTTGATCGCCGATCGCTTCATGTGGGACCTTCCGTTCTGTCTTCTTGCGCTCTGCCACAGCAGCCAAGTGAGTCGATTCTCTCCGGAACCGCATCACGGACGGCGTGGCGGCTGGCCAGCAGCAGGTCTTCGTCCCAGCCGTATCCCAGCAGGTGGTGTGGGTTCACGCCTCTTGACATATTTGGCATGGGTGACTTTCACGACGCCAAGGCCGATGGTTCTCTCCAGATCGCCCGCAATCGGCATCACGGCATTGGCGCCAGAATGGACCGCCTCGACTGCGACTCCGTCATGGGGACACCTGTCGAGGATGATGCAGCACGGGTCGCCGACGGCTTCTGCGGCAGCCCTGCCGAGCGCACCGTACCGGTTGACCCTCTCTTCGGTTCTGCGGTGCTTTCTGAAGAGGAAGTCGGCGCTGACGCCGATCGCAACCGGGGGCCTGGTCTGTTCGGCCGCGTGAACCACGCCCTGAAGCCAGCTCTCGACGTATCCGATGGCACGGCCTCCCTCGGCGGCTCTGCGCGTCATGCTCACTATCGACTCGATCATCGAGAGACACTCTCCGGGAAGAGAGCCGATGGCGTCGGCCCGCAGCTCGGTGCGAGGCACAGTCGTCGCGATGAGGAAGAGTACGCAGGAGAGCAGGCGGTCGTCCATGGCCCCCAAGGTGGACCGCAACGAGTCAGATCGACAGACCGGGAATTCACGAGACGGCCACACCTAAAAGGTAGCGAAGTGTTCAGGACACCATTCGCGAGCGAACGAATTCAGCGGATCGACCCGACAACCGGCATCAAGGTCATTCAGCTTACGAGCTATCCGTCACCAAGTCGGCACCTCTTCTACGCTTGGCCCAGCGTGACGCCAGACAACCAGCGCGTCATGCTTTACTGCCAACGCTCGGCGCGAAGGGACGCACCGTTCGACCTGTTCCGCTGCGACACCGACGGCCTGAATCTGTTTCAGCTAACGGATTGGCCCTCGTTCGGCGATCTGTCGCTCGATGGCAAGACCGTGTACGCGCTTGGGGGCGACCAGGTCCTCCACGCAGTTGACGTCGAGACCGGCAAGTCTGAGCCGCTGATAGACATTGGCGAGCAACTGGAAGGGCAGCCATACGCGGTCTCCTCTTTCCACTTCGCCAACATGGGAAGAGAGTTGTTCTTCGGACTGCGCGGCTCAGCGGTGGGTGGGGGCGCCTACTTCCGTGTCGAGCTTGAGACGGGCAAGGTCACCTGGGGCGAAGGTGACGCAGTCGTCGTCGGATGCTTCCAGAGGAGCGGCCGCATAGAGATCATGCGCAACTACCAGCGTGTCGAGCCGATCGCGCAGGCCGACGGCACCCGCATCTTCAAGAATGTTCGCCCAGAACCGATGACCGTGTCGAGCGCCGATCTCGACGGTGGCAACGAGCAGTATCTCGCCCGTATCGACCTGTTCGGCCATCACACGATTCTGGGCCAAACGGACCTGCTTCAGGGAACGGGGCAGCCGCCGGAGCGATGTATCTGGATCGTAGAGCCGGGATGCGAGCCGCGCAAGCTGTGCACGGGGCCGTACTTCTGGCATTCGGCCGCGTCCTTCGACGGCGAATGGATAGTCTCCGATACGTCCTGGCCGGAGGTGGGCCTGAAGCTGATCCACGTGCCGACGGGCCACTGGCGAACCCTTTGCCACGCGCACGCCGAGCAGGAACATGCCGGCGTGCACCCGCACCCCTCGATCAGCCAGGACGGACGAATAGTAGTGTTTGCATCCGATTGGACAGGCGTGTCGCAGGTGTACGTCGCGCATGTTACCGACGAGTTCCGAGAAAGTGTCGTCGCCGGCGAGCTCGATACGCCCATTGATAAATGGACTTAGGAGGACCGAGACATGCTGAGAACGCCATTCGCGAGCGAACGCATCCAGCGGATCGACCCGACGACCGGGATCAAGGTGATCCAACTCACCAGCTACCCTTCGCCTGCTGCGCACGTTCCGTACGACTGGCCGAGCATCACGCCGGACAACAGCCGCATCATCCTGTACGCGCAGCGGTGGACCGGCCGCACCGCGCCGTGGGATATCTACCGCGTCGATTCGGACGGGCTGAACATGTTCCAGCTCACCGAGGACGGTGAGGACGACTCGGCTGAGGGCTACTACGGTCGCCAGTGGTGCGCTCTTACCCTCGACGGCCAGACCCTCTATGTCCTGTGGAACCGGATCCTCCGCAGGATAGACGTCGAAACAGGGAAGGACGAGGCAATCTGCGATCTGTCAGAGCATTCGTCCGAGCAGATTGTGCTCGGCAGAATTGGCATCTCCTCGACGGGGAACCGGCTCTTTATCTCCCGCCGCGGCAAGCCTCAAGAGGGTCAACATATCTGGCAGACGCCGCCTGCTCTGCGGTACGAGTTGGCGACCGGATCGGTCGATGAGGTCGACTTCCAGTCTGAACCCCGCGTGATGGTTCAGCGCGTCTCTGCCGGAGATACCGTGCGACCGGAAGTGGGCGCGGACGGAATCAGGCGTTTCGTCAATGTCGGCGGGCTGCCATACCTGTACAGCGTCGACGAAGACGGCGGCTCGGAGAAGCTCATCACGCAGAACATATTCGCCCATTGCACGCTTCTCGGTCGGTCGGATGCGGTCCAGGGCTGCGGTCGGCCGCCGGAGAGGTGTCTGTGGACGGCCAAAGCCGGAGAAGAGCCGGAGAAGCTTGTCCAAGGGCCGTATTTCTGGCATTCCGCCGGATCGATGGATGGCGAGTGGGTCGTTGCCGACACAAACTGGCCCGACTGCGGGATCCAGCTCGCTCACGTGCCCACGAAACAGTTCCGGACGCTCTGTCATCCCAACGGGTCGCTGGCACATGTCGAGTTTGGCCACCCACATCCGTGCATCAGCCAGGATGGTCGGCTCGTGGTGTTTCGCTCGGATAGAACCGGCATGTCTCAGGTGTATGCCGCGCACGTCACGGATGAGTTCCGTGAGAGCGTGATAGCAGGCGAACTCGACAGACCGAACGACAAATGGATGTGACGGCTTCGCCGTGGATGGTGCTCCGCGGCTTCGCTGCTCCACCATGGATGCTGCTTCGCAGGTGCTTGCGTCTGCTGTGGAGCGCGCCGGCCGTTCGGGAAATGCGCGTCGCTCGCAGACCGGTTCACGGCGGAGCTCATCGACCCGCGATGATGGGCCCCGCCGCCCTCTACTCGCTACCCTCACGCGCTCGGGCGGTCAGCTGCACGGCCATCGCATCGACTGTCGTTACCGGTAGCTGACACACGTAGTTGCGACATACGTATACGGTTGCCTCGCCCCCGATTGCCGAGCGATTCGCCAGCATGGGCACAAGGCCTTCGGCTTCGGCGCCATCGGCAAACGCCATCACCTTGTGCGGCACGTACATCTTGCCGAGGGCCTGTCGCAGACGCTCGACACTGTCGCTACCTCTGTCGCCCGCGAACACGATCTCATATGGGCCGGCGAAGACGAACTCCAGATCGCTCATCACCTGCGAGAACGCCGTCGGGCTGGAGGCCACCTGATCTCCGAACGCGGAGAATACCGAGTCTGCATGGGTTCGCCACCGCGCATCGCTCGTCAGTTCGGCCAGCCGCAACATCAGTTTCGCGGCCATAGCGTTGCCCGAGGGCGTCGCGCCGTCTTGCGCGCTCTTGGATCGCACGGGCAGATCGCTCGCTCTGCCATCGTCGTAGAAGTACCCGCCGCGCTCATCGTCCCAGAAGCGCTCGTTCAGCGCCGTGCCGAGGCCGATCGCCCATCTGAGCCATTCGAGGTCGAACGTTACTTCGTACACGTCGAGCGCCGCATTCGCCATGTACGAGTAGTCGTCCAGGTATCCGGGGCCTGAAACGTGGCCATCGATCCAGCGGCGGTGGAGCGTCTCGCCGTCGTACATGCGCTCCTTGACCATTTTCGCCGCTCCGACCGCGGCATCGCGGTAGTCCTCTCTGCCGAGCACGAAGTACCCTTGAGCAAATGCGGCGATCATGAGGCCGTTCCACCCCGCCAGCACTTTCTCGTCTCTGAGCGGCGGGACGCGGTCGTATCTGGTCCGGAGCAGGCCTCTTCGCCCGCGGTCCAGGACATCCGCGACCTCGCTCGCCGGTCGGCCCACTCGCTCAGCGAACTCGTCTGTCGTCTCCGTGACGAACAAGACGCTGGCCCCATCCTCGAAATTGCCCGCCGTGTCGACGTGGTAGTATTCGCAGAACAACGCTCCGTCTTCCTGGCCCAGGATGCTCATGATCTCGTCACGGCGCCAGACGAAATAGAGTCCCTCCTCGCCTTCGCTATCCGCGTCGGTGGCGGTGTAGAACCCGCCTCCGGGGCCGGTCATCTCCCGAAGGATGTAGTCGAGCGTCTCTTCGGCGATGCGAGCGTATGAGCTATCGAGTGTGATCTGGTAGGCTTCGAGATACACCTGCACCAGCTGAGCGTTGTCGTACAGCATCTTCTCGAAGTGCGGAACTCTCCAATAGCGATCCACCGAATACCGCGCGAAGCCACCGGCCAGATGGTCGTAGATACCGCCCCTGGCCATCTGTCTCAGCGTTGTCTCGACCATCGCCAGCGCACGCGGCTCCCCGGTGCGGTGCCAATACCGCAGCAGGAAACGCAGGTTCGATGGCGTCGGGAACTTCGGCTCGCGGCCGAACCCGCCCCACTCCTCGTCGAACTCATCTGCGAACGCGGCGAAAGCCTTCTCGGACGTCTCCTCGTCCGCGACGCCCGCACCCGTGCTCACGTGAACGACGTTCGTCGTCGTCGCATCCATGAGCTGTGTCGCTACCTGCTCGATTCGCGCCCTCTCGGCCTCCCACGTCGATGCGAGCCCGGTGAGCACGTCGATGAGCCCGGGCATCCCGCCACGTGGTCGGGGTGGGAAGTATGTCCCGCTTGTCGGGTGTCATGATGATCGTCAGCGGCCATCCGCCACGCCGACCCATCGTATGAAGGGCGGTCATGTACACTTCGTCGATGTCGGGTCGCTCCTCGCGATCGACCTTGATGGCGATGTAGTGCTCGTTCAGTATCCTCGCGACCTCGTCGTTCTCGAAGGACTCGTGTTCCATAACGTGGCACCAATGACATGTCGAGTAGCCGATGGAGAGAAAGATCGGCTTGTCTTCTTTTCTTGCCAGCTCGAACGCCTCTTCGCTCCACGGTTGCCAGTGAACGGGATTGTCGGCGTGTTGCCTCAAGTACGGGCTTCGTTCATCGCCGAGGCGGTTACGCCGAGCTGTACCTGTCGAGAGTGTGGCGATGACGTCTACCTCCGTTGCAGCCGATACGATTGCGATAGCCGCGCCGCCGGCCAAGATGGTCGCCAGCGAGAACCACAGCCATTTCCAGTAGCCGACCATAGCACGTC
>CAZSJP010000081.1:0-10712 GCA_964606675.1 uncultured bacterium | reverse complement strand
CACGAAGGAGAGGCACTATGTCCGCCAAGAGCCTGGCAGAAAGAGCCGTCGAGCAAGGGCAAGGGATCGTGAGATTAGCGCCCGCCTGGGTGCCGCGGTCGTTCTGCGCGCCCGGTCGGAGAATCAAGCTTCACCCGGACGACTACTACTCGTTCGGCGGCGAACGCGGCGGGATCGACGAACGGTGGTTCAGCTCGACAACGCCGGCCGACAACGGGCCACTGACCTCCCCGAACGAGAGCCTGAGCTTCATCGTCGTCGAGGACGGAGGCGCGACGGAGCGCGTGCTGCTCAAGGAAGCCGTGGCAGAGATGAAGGGCGCGCTGATCGGCGATCGGCTCTGGGACGAGCACGAGCGGTGGCCGATGTACTCGAAGTTCTTCGACAATCAGGGCGCGCTACCGCACCACGTACACCATCGCGACGAGCATGCGGCTCTCGTCGGCCAACTCGGCAAGCCCGAGGCGTATTTCTTCCCGACGCAGGTCAACAACCACGGTGGCGACTACCCATATACCTTCTTCGGCCTTGAGCCCGGCACTACCAAGGACCAGGTTCGCGAGTGCATGGCGAACTTCTCGAAGGGCGACAACAAGCTCACGAACATCTCCCGCGCGTACCGGCTTGAGCCGGGCACCGGTTGGGACGTGCCGCCGGGAGTGCTTCACGCGCCCGGCAGCCTGTGCACCTATGAGCCGCAGAAGGCGTCGGACGTGTTTGCGATGTATCAGTCGTTGGTGGGCGACAGAATCGTCGCGCCCGAGCTTCTGTGGAAGGACGTGCCGGAGGACAAACACGGCGACATAGACTATCTGCTCGACATCATCGACTGGGACCTCAACCTCGACCCGGATTTCGCCAGCAACCGACACATGCGCCCGCAACCCGTAAGGCCCGTCGAGGAGATGGAGGCCGAAGGCTACTCCGAGAGCTGGATATGCTACCGCTCGGCGGATTTCTCGGCCAAGGAGCTGACCGTGCTGCCGTCGTCGAGCGTCACCATCAAGGACGCCGGCGCGTACGGTATGGTGATGATGCAGGGACACGGCACCTTTGGCACGTGGAACGTCGAGACCCCGGCGCTCATACGCTTCGGGCAGCTCACGAACGACGAGTTCTTCGTGAGCGAGGCCGCCGCCAAGCGAGGCGTTCGGATCGCCAACCCGTCGACACGCGACCCGATCGTTATGCTGAAGCACTTCGGCCCGGGCAACCCGGACATGCCGGCCGGGTTGTGATGCCGCGGCTTGTTCGGCCTGGTGGCTGGGCGGCCGACACCGGACATACGAACATAGACGACGGCAACGGTCGGGCCTGACATGAACTACTTCGCCGTGCATGGAGTCGCCGAGCGATACGCAAGCTACCGGCCGGCGACGCATGCGGCGGCCGTGCGGGAGATCGCGTCGTTCCTGGGGTTGACGGAGCGCGTCGGGTGCGCCGTCGACGTTGGCTGCGGCACGGGGCTCTCGACGGTTCCTCTGCTTGAGATATCGCGGCGCGTCGTCGGGATCGATCCTGCGCGCGCGATGATTCGCATGGCGCCGGCACGCGAGGGCGTCTCGTACGTCGTCGCCGTTGCCGAGCGGATGCCGCTGGCATCGGCCTGTTGCGACCTTATCACGGTGTGCTCGGTTTTCTCGTGGATCCGCGGTCCCGCGTTCCTGGCCGAATGTCGAAGGATCGCGGGACCGGGATGCCGGCTGGTGTTATACGCAAGCATGCTGCTGGGCGGCTCACGAGACTGCCCGGCGTTCTCGTCGTGGTTCGTCGGCACGTTCAAGACACGGTACCCGTCCTCGGCGGCCCGACCCGGCGCGGTCAACGCGCTATGGTACTCGCCGGCAGGGCTCGGGGGTGAACACGGCCTGCCAATCGAAGGATTCACACTTCTGGGCGACCGGAGTCTCAGCGTGGACGTCAGGCTCTCTCCGGAGCAACTGGCCGGATATCTGACGACGCGAAGCAGCATGATCGCCGCAGCAGAAGAAGACGACGCCCGGCTGCACTCCGAACGGGCGCAACTGACTACCGAGCTGACAGAAGTCCTCGGCGGCCTGCCCAGGCATTTCGCCTTTGGGGGCGACATCGTGTTCTTTGATGTTCAGGCGGGCTGATGCATCTCAGTGTCTCGATGCCCGGCCCGCCCACGCTCGTTCGCGAGCGTCGCTAAGGAGGCGTCCTACAATGCCCGTCGAACTTGATATCGACTATCCGGCCGAAAAGATGGAGGCCAACCGCCGTCGCTTGGCGGCCCGTGCCGATCGCGAGTACGTCGACCGTGTGCCGGTCGCATTCTGCCTTGCGCCGCGCTTCTTCACGCCGCTGTTCGACATTCCATACAACGCCATCTTCGAAAGCGCCGACGCGCAGTACCACTGGCTGCTTCAGTTCTTGAAGCACCGCATCGAGAACATCCCCGAAGACGCGTGCTGCACCGGCACGACGCTTACCGTGGGCCCATACTTCGACAACGTGCTCGATTCGGCCGCGTTCGGCGCAGACATCGCCTGGCCTGAGAACGAAACGTTGCAGAGCAGGCCGACGATCGACACGGTCGAGCAGATGGAGAGTTTCGAGGCGCCGGAGCCGGGGGCCGGGCTTTGGGGCCAGGCCACGGACTGGTGGCTGCGGATGAAGGAGCTTGCGGCCGACACGAAGCTCTCGTTCGGCGGTGTCGAAGGGCGCGTCGACGTTGCCAGCTTGGGAATCGGCGGGCTAAGCCCTCACATGATAGCGGTCGATCTGGTCGGGCACGATTTCTACTGGTGGCAGGCCGAGTACCCGGAACAATGCCACACGTTCCTCGGGAAGATCACCGATGGGCTGATCAGAGCGCAGCGCCATTTCATGACCATCGACGAGCGTCCCCGCGGCGGCTTCGGCATGGCCGAGGACACAGGGCTGATCATGTCGCCGGAGATGTTCCGCGAGTTCGTCGTACCGTACACCGGCAAGATGTTCGACACGTTCGGCAAGGGTCATCGCTTCGGCAGAGGGCTGCACATGTGCGGCCAGAGCACACACTTGCATCGCGCGCTGGTGGACGATCTGCGAATAACGAGCTTCGACATCTTCGGGTACATGGTCGACCCTGAGACAGCCGCCGAGAACCTGGGCCGGACGACTCTTCTGTGGGGGAACGTCGACCCAATGCTGATGCTGAATGGCACCCAGGACGAGGTCCGCACGAGCGCTCTCTTGGCATTGGAGGCCATGGCGCCCTGCGGCGGCTTCATGCTGGGCGACGGTGCGAACGTCTGCCCCGGAACGCCGCTGGAGAGCCTGGCCGCGCTGACGGACGCCAGCGAGGAACACGGACTGCCGACGGTCGACGTCGAGCGCTTCGGCACGCACGAGCGCGGCGAGGCCGCGTAGTCCGCGATGCGCGTCACTGGGGAGGACGACACAACGACCGGACTAGCGTTGCGCGACGACCTCACCTGCCAGAGCGTAGTGCGTTCTGCAACACAAGAGCGCGTCGGCTCCCGCGTGGTCGGGGCGCCGTCGAGCCGCGACGACCTCGCCGACGAACCAGCTTCTGCTCTCGAACTCTATCTCGCGCTCGACCTTGCACTCGATCCACGCACCACATTCCGCGATGCTGACGGCAGCTACCGCCACAGAGGATACCGGGGTCAGGCCCGACGCGGCGAACTTGTCGCCATCTCGGCCCGAGGCCGATCCGCAGAGTTGTAGCCTGTCGACTATGTCCGCTCCGGGGACGTTGACGACGAACTCCCCCTCCGAGCGCAGCAACTCGTACGTGTGGCGGGCGTGCGCCACACCTATGCCTATGCGAAGCGGCGAGAACGTGAAGTACTCTATCTGCCCTATCGTCAGCACGTTGGTGCGAGTCGATACAAGCACGATCGGGAACGGCGGCAGCAATGAGAGCACGTCGGCGTAGCGCTGCGGATCGACCGTTTCGTCGGATAGGTCCTGGCTCATTCGTCTCATTCCACGGGTTGCGAGGCATACTGCAGATTGGGAAGGTAGCGTCCGGCATCGGGTCGGCACAATGCATCGAACGGGCCGGGCGCGATTGGACCGCGGCACGTTGTTCGGTACAATAGCTAGGCGTTTGGGGCGGTAGGCACAGCGGGACGAGCACGAACCCTCGCCGGCACAGCCACCTCACGGGACCCTCACGGGGGCATTCGATGGCCAGAGAAGACCGCCAGATCACGATCACGAGCCGAGAGTTCGCCGAATGTCTCACCGTCGCGCCAGACACTACGCCCGCACGAGCCGACGAGGTCTGCGGCCGTACGCTCGTGTCGCTCATTAGCACCGGCACCGAGCTGAACGGAGCGTACCAGGGCGAGACGTTCCCGCAGAACGTCGGATACGCATGTGTGTTCCGCGTCGACGAAGTGGGCGACAGGGTGATGTCGGTCTCTCCCGGAGACATCGCATTCGCGATGGGTGGCCACCGTTCCTCGCAGCGTCACGACGAGAGTGGCGTGGTGAAGGTACCCGACGGGCTTTCGCCCGAACAGGCTCTCTTCGCGCGCATGATGTGCGTGTCGATGAGCACGCTCACGACGACGACCGCGCGTCCACCATCGACCGTGCTCGTGATGGGGCTGGGCATAGTCGGCAACCTGGCGGCACAGATGTTCCGGTCGTGCGGGTACGACGTGGTGGCCTGCGACCCTGACGCCGGGCGGCTCGATATCGCGCGGCAGATGGGCATCGAGCGCGTCCATACGAGCGTGCCGACCGACGACCCGGAGCTTGTCGATAGGGTTGCGTTGCCCATGGACTGCTCCGGCAACGAGCAGGCCGTGCTCGATGCGTGCCGGGTCGTCAGAAAGCGTGGCGAGGTCGTGTTGATCGCGACGCCATGGCGGAAGAGGACCGATACGCCGGCGCACGACGTTCTCCGCGAGGTCTTCCACCGCTATATTGTCCTGCGCAGCGGATGGGAGTGGGAAGTGCCGACGCACCCCGCCGACTTCCGCGCCAACAGCATCTACGGCAACATCGCCGGCGCGATGGGATGGGTGCTGGAGGGGCGTGTGTCCGTCGGGGGTTTGGCGGAGACCATCGCGCCCGAGAAGGCACAGGAAGCGTATCAGGCTCTCCTGACGCACACTGCCCGTCGTTTAACGTACATCTTCGACTGGCGAAATGAGTAGGCGCCGGTGCGGCATGTCGCACCGGGCCGAACCGAAGCCGTCGTAGTTATTGAAAGGATTCGCCCCGTGAAACCGGATATCGAGAGACTGGGCACGATCGACGTCGACCTTGTCGAGGCCACCCCCGTCGTTTTTCAGAATACGCTCTACCGCTTCGAGTACGTTCGCGCGAACTATTGGGGGAACGACGCCGGCGATTCCTACTTCCGGTTCGTCAATCACGATTCGGGTGAGCCGAGCGCTCCGTTCGCACGGGGCTACCATCTGGGAAACGTCTATGTTGAGAATGACGTGCTGCTCGTCACGGCCACCGACATCTGGGACGGCGAAAAAGTCGACCTCTTCAGATCGACCGACATGAAGGATTGGGAGAGTTGGAACGCGCTCGACCTGCCGGGGTATGGCGTCTTCAACACGTCGCTCTGCCGGGCGGACGACAAATATGTGCTGATGTTCGAAGTCGGCAGGCCCGAGGAAATCGCGGGCGTGCGGTTCACCGCCAGGTTCGCCACCTCGACGGACGCGAAGGAATGGGAACTGACTCCGCCCGAATGCACCTACTCGAAGGACCGGTACACGGCTCCACACTGCCTCCGGTACCTCGATGGATACTACTACAACTTTTTCCTCGAAGCCGTCGACGGAGGCTACGAGCAATGCGTAGCGCGGTCGCGAGACCTAACCGAGTGGGAACTGAGCCCGCTGAACCCCGTCATGCGCGCATCTGACGACGACAAGCGAATCGCCAACCCCGGCATATCGGCGGAGCACAGAGCGCGGATCGACGCGGCCACGAATATCAACAACTCGGACATCGACTTCTGCGAGTACCGCGGCCAGGTCGTCATCAACTACTCGTGGGGCAACCAGCAGGGGGTCGAGCATCTCGCCGAAGCGGTGTTCGATGGCACTCTCGCGCAGTTCCTCACCGGATGGTTCCCCGAGTAGCCCTCAGCGCTCTCTGCATTGCTGGTCGCACCATGCGACCGCTAGCCCGGGCCACGATTCGTCCGGCATCGGGCGGCGGGGTACGTGTCCACGCAGTAACGACTACCGATTCGTAGACTGAATTGTCGCTCTGCCACTTGACAAGTCGACATAGGATCATTATGTTAGCATCATATTGCTATCATCGCCGGTGGTGGTCGGGGGGGGCGCGTCTAGCGCGTACCGGCCAACGCGCGGAGGGCTATCGGGATGGTCGTCCTGAAGCAAGCACGCCGATCTGTCACCTTGGTAGCGAGGGAACGCCGGCAAGAGCTGCAGCGGCCCATTCGGCCGGCGCCGCGGCAGAAGCGACGGACACGATAGGGGAGGTGGTTAGAAGCCTGCTTCAGTAGGGTAGCCAGCCGGGACGCCGCGCATCGCCACGCAGGCTGCCCGCAGCCGGCACGATGCTCGCTCACGCACGGGTATTCGGATGACCACAGGGAGGGCACCATGAAGAAGGACTTCCATTACTATGTCGTCTACGCTCTGGCCGACACGGCGGGGTTCTCGCCGGACGAGTCGCACACGATCGCCTATGCGTCGCAGTACGTCGACGACAACAACGAGGAGCAGGACATCGACGGTTGGGTCTGTGACGCGTTTCCTTCCGCCGTCAAGACCAATGGCGGGCATTACAGGCCCATCATGACGCAGACGGTGTCCGTGAAATCGCTTGTGTACGAGATCCAGAAATACGTCTACGTCCCCTTCCACTACCTGCCTGGAGACGGCGACCTACCGGTGAAGGGCATGATCAGCGCCTACACCACGACTCCCGGTTCCCGGAACGCGCGAAAGCTGCTGAGGGCGGCGCTTAAGAGCGGCGATCTGTACAGAATCGGCATCGCGCTACACACCTACGCTGATACTTGGGTTCACCAAGGCTTCACCGGCTACGAAGAGGACCTCAACTCCGTCTTCAGCTGGAGCGATCCCTACAGGGCTATCGTCCCTAACATAGGCCATGCCGACGTTGGGAACGCCCCCGACGAGATATCCGACACGTGGAAGGACCACCGATTCTCCGGGGTAGCTCGGACGGTCGACAACCGAGAGAGGGCTCTTGAGGCGACCAAGCGGATCTACCAGATGCTCAGGAGCGCGAAGGGCGGGACGAAGTATTGGACGGACGTGAAGAGCGACCTTACGCCGCTGGTGTACGCTGAGGACTACGACGACCGGAAAGCGAAAGTCAGGGCCTTCGTCAACAAGCCGGGCCTCAAGTACCGGAAGGACGAGTGGGGCAAAGCCGCCATGAAGGGCAGCTTCATGGGCGATCTGACGGCGAAACCGGGGTTCAAGGAGTCGGACTGGTACAGGTTCCAGCAAGCCGCGAAAGCCAATCTGGCGCTGACGGTCGACATGCTGAAGGAGTACTAGGGCGAGCGTCTCGCGGAGTTGCCGACCGGCTGGAGTATCGGTGCCCGGCCAGAACATCGAGGCTCGCGCGAAGCCGGACGTGGTCAGGCAGTCCCGACGTTCGGAGGACAGAGCTTCGCGACCCAGACACGTAGCGCTGGTTGGAGGGTTCCCGGTTCTGATCTCGATCCGTGGACGTCCCGACCGGCAACGCATACTCGCTACCAGGGCATTCCGATGGACCGGGCGCCGGTACAGGAACCTTCTCGACATCTGCCCGTGCGCGCGGAGTATGACGTCATCGTGTGTGGCGGAGGGCTTGGCGGCACGGCGGCCGCTATCGCCGCGGCGCGCGCCGGAGCGTCGGTGCTGCTGATGGAGCGCAACGGCTTCCTGGGCGGCACGGCCACTGCCGGGATGTGCTGCAGCATCTTCAACTGCTACTACACTGGCGGGGACGACCGTCGCCTGGGTACCACGGGCATCGCTGTCGAGGTTGCGGACGCCTTGGCCGAGGCGACGGGCTACGGCCGCAGATGGCACAATCACAAGGGCCACATCATCTACGACGTCGAGCGCGGCAAGCTCGTCCTGGGAGAGATGGCCGACTCGGCTGGCGCCCATGTTCTGTTGCAGGCTTGGGTTGCCGGCGCCGTGCTCGAGGACGGCACCGTGCGCGGCGTCGTCGTGGAGACCAAGTCAGGCCGCACGGCCATCCGCGCAAACGTCGTCGTCGATGCTACCGGCGACGCCGACGTCGCAGCCCGCGTCGGGGCGCCGGTGAAAGCTCTCGAGCAGGGAGCGCACAGCCTCTGTTTCCGGCTCGGAAATGTCGACGTCGACGCTTTCGTGGGCTTCTTCCGCAGACACCCCGACCAGTTCCCGGCGTACATGGACGTAGATTGGTCGTTCGCCGAGGCGTTGGCTCAATACGAGGACTGCGGCACGTTTCTGTTTCCGCACGGTGGCGGCATGCAGATGGATGCATTCAGGAGCGCCAAGGCCAGTGGCGAGTGGCCGGCGACAATCGGTGTTCAGGACACGACCGACGCTTGCCAGATGCACGCCATGCGCCGGACCGGCATCGTTCATGTCATCACAGGGTTCACGCACTTCGATGGGATCGATGCCGACGCGATCAGCGACAGCATCCGGGATGGGCGGCGCATGGCGTTTGCGGTTGCCGACATGTACAAGAGGTACGTCCCCGGGTTCGAGAACGCGTTCGTCGCTGGGACCGCGGCCAACCTGGGTGTGCGGACGTCGCGCTACTTGGATGGCGATTTCGTCTTCACGGCCGGCATGATGCACGCAGGCATCCGCCAGCCCGATGCTATCGGCCGCGCGGTCGGCTCCGATCACGTCGTCAAGCACCACGGCTCGGGCGCTTGGGCCGCGCAGGTCTGCCGCGCGGACTCATTCGATGTGCCGTACCGCTGCCTGCTTCCGCAGCACGTCGACGGGTTGTTGATGGGCGCCGGGCGCAGCGTGAGCACCGAGAACCCGTCGCTGTTGCGCGTGATGGCGCACACAATGGTCGTCGGTCAGGGCGCGGGCGTAGCCGCGGCTGTTGCAGCCAACATCGGCGTAGGCCCGCGCGAAGCGGGAGTAGGGGCGATTCAGGCGGAACTTGAGCGGCAGGGAGTCGTGCTGTGACAGCTCTGAAGCTGCGATTCGGCGTTCCCGACCACCATTCTATCGGCGTGACCGGACGTGAACGGCCTCCGATCGCCGATGGCCCTGGTCAGGGAGCAAGTTCGTCCCACTTCTGGACGTCTACGCCCTTGATCAGAAGCCAGAAGAAGAATGGGAATTCCCCAACAACCGCCGTCACGGCGACAACTACGCCGAACACGGCTTGGTGGTCGGGGAAGAGAAAGCTCCCGAAGCTGTTCACCATATAGCCCAAAGCCGCGAACATCAGGAAGGTGCCGAGGACTCTGGGAAAGTAGCCCGAATTGTAGACCAACCAGCCGAGCACGAGGCAATGAAGGCTGAAGAATGCCACCCAGATATGGACCCCATCGGCATGCGCGTTGAGGACGAGCAGCACCAAAGCATGTAACTGGTCCGGTCCGAATGCCTCCAGGTACGCATCGCCGCTCAAGAGCAGCAGCACGGTGAGATTGCCGAGCAGATTAACCCCCTGGACGACTGTCATCGCCAGCCTTGCGGATGCCGCGACCATCGACAGCGTCTTGCTTACCGGCTTGAGCAGTACATAGAGAACTACGGTCAACACGATCTCGCTCAAGAAGACGATTGAGTCGCTGATGAGACCCAGCCGGAATAGCGGCTCCGAGGCTACGATGTTGCTGGCCGTGGCCGTGGCGTCGCCAGGCACGACAAGAACGGAGGGGAGATACGTCATGCTGAACGGACCGCATACAAGGAGAATCAGGAACAGAATCCCCGCGGTTCTCGCGTACACAAGTGGCGATATCTCGGCGGCACGCGTCGTCATGTCGATCCCTCCAAACGCCGAGGCCGCTCTGCGGCATAGTCGACTCTGCTAACTCGCGTGGCTCAGGAACATCGGGCACCGACACCCATGATGACCAATGCCTCTCATCTGCGCGTCCTGTCTTGCCGCGGTCACGACAGCGGGCACGGCATCGATGACGAATCATGCATTGAGTGAGTTGCCGACTACTCCTCAGGAGCGCACCGCGCAACGATCCATTGGCGCGAATCTACGGCGTGCTGCGTACGGAATCAAGCTGCCGGGATGCCGTTCGTTGGCGTCGTGTGCCGGCTACCGGTGACCGCCGGCAAACGATACCGGCCCGCCATATCGGAGGCAAGGTTCGAGCACGCGGCAAAGAAAGAGGCGACGGGAGCATAGCGCTCCCATCGCCTTGTCTACGATGCCTTTATGATGAAGCTGGCTCCGGCGGTTGGACTTGAACCAACAACCTAGTGGTTAACAGCCACTCGCTCTGCCGATTGAGCTACGCCGGAGCGATGTTCGGACAGACATAAAAATTAGCGACAACGGAGCGTCGTGTCAATCGCCACCGCGTCGTGGTTCGCGCTACCAGATCGTACCCGTCTGCCAGGCGTCCAACGAGCGAACCAGGGCGCCGGCGCCGATAGCTGTGGCGTCCTACAGCACGTTCTTCAGCACGAAATCGACCATCGGTTGGCATTCGAAGAACTCAGGCGCGACTTCATGCCCTTTGCCGAGCACCACGATCAGCTCCATGCTGCCGCCCAGAG
>CAZSJP010000080.1:0-10897 GCA_964606675.1 uncultured bacterium | reverse complement strand
AGCCGAGGCTGAACCCCAGCGTGTCGAACACCACGAGCGTGCCGAATATCAGGATCAGGTAGTAGCCGATGCGCGCCAGGGCGAACTGCGTGCCTCGCTCGAGGGCGGTCTTGCCCAGCAGCATCAGCATGACCCGTTTGCGAATGATGCCGGCGCCCATCCACACGGCGCCAAGCAGGAACGCCGAGAGCACAAGCCCGCCGGCGGTGATGTGGCTGTCGCCCACTGTGAACAGCGGGTAGTTCCACACTTTGAGCGCGAACTCAAGCCCCATGTCCCACGATTCGCTCATTTCATGCTCCCGACGTGCCGTTGGCGCGCGCGGCGACGTCGCGTAGGTTTCCCGAACGACGCAATACCGATACGGCACAAAGATATCGATACCGGAGGACGGATGCCATGGCGGCACAAAACGACTTGGCGGCGCGCATCGACCCGGAGAGGCTTGCTAAGCGAGCGCTTGACATGGTCGCCATCGCAAGCCCCACTGGGCAGACGCGCGAGGTGGCCGAATATTACGCGGACGTGTACACCGGCATAGGCTGCGACGTGACGATGCTCTCTGACATCCCCAGAGCGCCTGCCGGCATCGACGCGCCGAGCGTAGCCGCACGATTCGCGGGCGGCGGAACAGGGATGACGCTGCAGTTCGACGGTCACTCGGACACGATCCCCGTCGAGCACGAGCCGGCCTCCATCGTCGACGGCGTGCTCCACGGGCGCGGTGCGGCCGACATGAAGGGCGGCCTCGCGGCGACGATGGAGATGGTCGAGGTGCTCAAAGAGGCAGGCGTTCAGCTGCCCGGCGACCTGCTGCTCACGACTCACGGGTTGCACGAAGCTCCCGACGGGCACGGCGAGGGCTTGCAGGCGCTGGTCGATGCTGGTCACGCCGGCGACCGTGCGGTAGTCGCCGAAGGACCTTGCGACGTGCTGGCGATATCGGGGCGCGGAATGTCGATCTTCGACGTCGAGATCACGGGTCCCGGTGCAAGCGCGCACGAGAACGAGACGCCGTACGACACGCCTCATCTGCTGACGGCCGCCGGCGAGATGCTTGTTGCCCTGGCGAAAGAACGCGAACGGTTGCTGGCCGATGAACGGGAGTTCGTCGGTCCGGAGACGCTTTTCGTCGGTCAGGTGCACGGCGGCGACTTCTACAACCGTTTTCCGACGGTCTGCCGGATTCAGGGCACGCGCCGGTACTTCGCCGACCATTCGTTCGAGGACATTGAGGGCGAGTTCAGGAAGATAGCCGACGTCGTGGCGTTCAGGACCGGAACGACCGTCGAGTTCACGCTCGACCGGATACGCGACGGGTATCAGCTGGACGAGCGCGATCCGATCGTGCGGGCTGTCCGCGCTGCATACCAGGACACCGAGGGCTCGGAGATGTCCCTCAGCGCGTTCAACTCGGTGGGCGACGTATCGATCCTCACCGGCGTGAACGGGATACCGGCCGTCTACTGCGGCAGCCGAGGAAGCGGTGTCCATGCCGACCACGAATCGGTGTCGATAGCGGAACTGGTTCGCCAGACCGCGGTGCTACTCCGCGTCGTCGAGCGATTCTACGGGTTGGCGTGAAGCCGGCAGAGGCGCCTACAGCGCGACTCGTAGGCCGAACCTGTACGCTCGCGGGAACAGGAACTGCACCCAATCGTTGCGGGGCGAAACGGGCGCGTGCCAGTTGCCACCGGCATCCTTGTACGGCCGCGTGAATACGTGCAACGTCGATTCGTCTCCATATCGCAGGTCCGGCTCGCTGCCTTTGGTCCGCCGATCAACCAGGTATTCCATGTAGTTGGTGCCACCGAGCCGGTTCCGCTTCGTGTTCCGGACGTTGGTGACGTCCACGTACGCCGAGACCGTTCGTCCGCCAGGCAGTGAGAATGCTTTCTGCGCTTTGACGTCGGTGTTCCAGTAGTCGACCGCTTTCATGATGTAGGCGGCCGGCAGAAGCCGTCGGGACACGTTCTCGGGGTTGTACACTACTTCGGCGCCCTCCCGCCAGGTCTGCAGCAGGCTGATGCTCCACCCACCGCGCAACATCCCCCAATCGGCGGGCGTGCGGAGGCCGACGAGGGCCTGGAAGTTGTCCGGCGAGTCGTTCGTCTCCGGCTCGGCCAACCATGTCTGTGGCGCCGCCGCCGGGTCGTTCGAGAGCGCGCTACGGCCAACCTGCCCCGAGCGACGCGCCATGTAGTTATACGTCACCCAGCCGAACAGTATTCGCCCCTGCATTCGGGCGAGCTTGACCTCAAGCCCCTGCAAGTTTTCGTAGTTGCTGTTGCGGTACGTCCGGTATCTCTGCCCGCCTTTGGGCAGTACGGTAACGTACGATACCTGGTCGGTATTGTACTTGGCGTACCCACGGACCGTGAACAGCAAACGCGAGGCAGGCAACGCCTGCTCGACGCCGACTTCGTACATCGTCGTCCTGATGGGGCGCAGATTCGCATACGCCAGGTCCCTCACGGCGGCCTGCGGGCTGCCCATGGGGCTTTGGTAGAAGCCTATGCCGTACATGAACTTGGGCTGAGCGAAGTTGTAGAAGTGGCCGTAGTTGAAGAACAGCTTCGTCCTCTCGCTGACCGGATGCGATATGCCGGCCCTCGGTGACAGGCGCCAGTACGTGTCTGCCGCGCGTTGGGGGATGTGGTCTCGTAGCTCGGCCGGCGTGATCGGATCGGTCGGGAACGATATGTCCTCGAACGGCAGACCTATCGGCAGAACGCTTCCCGGATCGAGCGGCCATACGCGCTGCGGATGTTCGATCGACAGGCTGTCCAGGATGTCCCCGCCGAACCTGCCCTGCCGCCAGAATCGGGCGTCGTAGATGTTGTCCGGTGTGTATGCGGGCGCCCCTGCTTCGAAGTAGTCCGCTCTGAGGCCGACGTTTATCACCATGCCGTGCGATTCCCACTTATCCTGAGCATACAACCCGCCGACGCGCGGGTCGGCCAGGTAATCGCGGGATTGCCCGAAGCCCTCTTGCCAGTCGAAGTCGATGCTGCTGGCGGTATACTCGCCGCCCAGCTTCAGCGTGTGAACACCGGACTGGTGCGTGACGCTGCCGCGAAACACCGAACTCGACGCGATGTGGTGGAAGACCTGGCTGTCGTCGTGACCGCCGATATCGAACCGGCGGCTGAGGTCCATGACGTCGTGCTCGACCCATCCCTGCGGCGAGACCGCCCGAACGGTATCGACCGACTCGTCGTCACGCGTGAAGATGAAATCCTTGTAGACAAACGCCTTCCGCGCCTCGGCGGCAACCGCTTCGATGTCTTCCGTGGCATACGGCTGCCGCCAATCGAACGGGCTTCTCGGAACGATGTTGTCCGGGATCACCTGATCGGGGTGGGTCGGGTAGTAGACGGTATCGCCCGTCGCTCGGTACGAGTCGTTCACGCGCTCATACTCCGGCAGCGGCTTCCAGATGAAGACGGGGAGGCCGGTGATCTGGTGCAGGAAGCCGTTCTTCCCTCCCCAAGCGTACGAGTTGGTCGGCGAGTAGCGACCAGCGAAGTCCGTGAGATCGACTCTGGGCGGGTTGCGTGGCTGATCCCAGACGGTCTCAAGACGCGCGACTCCCAACTCGGCGAACGTGGTCGGGCTGAACGCATACGTCACCATGCCACCAATCTGGCGGTAGCGGCCGTCGAGGAGGCTGTTGTAGGACAGATTCAGCTTGTTGCCGGGAGCTTTGTCGCCGATGGCGCTGATGCTGCCTATGAGCTGGCCGGGGTCTCTGAGAGAGATCGGGTCGTTGCCGTGCACGACTCCCCCGCCGGTTTCGGCCAGATCCTGCGACGGGGCAACCGCGGCGCCGGTCGATATGTTGGCGCCGTCCAGATACCGCAGGTGCACCTTGAGCCGATCGACGGGCGTCAGCGTCAGCTTCATGTCCAGCGTTCGGTCGGTGTAGTACGGCCTGAGTGCGGGCACCGGCGTCATCTTCCGCGCGTGACTATAGCCGACGATGAAGCCGCCGAGGCGATTCGGCAGCGCCTGACCGGCCGAGAAGTCGAGGTTCCAATCGGGCTCGTGTGCGTAACGCCAGGCCTGCTCGTCCATGTTGGCTTGCCACTGCCAGACTTCGCGCATTTCCGATGGCGTCCAGTCGTATTTGTTGAAGCCGCCGAAGAACACCGACTGCAGCGCCCTTGTCTCCCAGCCGCCGAACGCCTCGAACTGCGGCTTCGCCGACCACCAGAGCTTCTGGAATACGGTGTCGTCCCACGTCTCCTCGAACAGGTCGGGCCAACAGACCGCCGCGATGTTGTCCAGCGGCTCGAGGATCGGATCGCCCGAGCCGTCTCGAAGGACGTTCCCGTCGGAGTCGCGTACCGGCACCCGTGCCCCCGTGAGGGCCGGATCGGCGGCCAGCCGGTAGTCGTACTGGTCGCGGTCGTAGCAGCCGGGCCCGAAGTGCTTTCGTTGTGTGGGCGCCATGCTGTAGACCGCCGACATCCACGGAAGCCCCCACCCTCGCTCCGTGCCGTCTTTGTAGACCGCGTTCACGACCCCCGACCGCATGTTGCCGTACTCGGCGTTGAAGCCACCTGTCAGGAGCGTGACTTCTGAGACGAGAGTGAGGTTGAGGTGCGTCAGCCCCTTGCTCGTGAGTGCGTCGGTCCGGTCCAGATCGTCCACCTGGAACCGTATCTCCGACGCGTTGCCGCCTCGGATGAGCAGCTCGTTGTCCTTGCTCACGCTGACGCCGGGCTCATATGCGAGGTAGTCGAGCACCTCGGCAACAGGCACGGTGGCGACCTGAGCCGCGCCGACGATGGTCTGCGACGAAGTGACGTCCGCCTCGATCAGCGGGCGCTCGGCCGTGACGACCATGGCCTCGACCTCTACCGCCTGCTCCGCCAGGACGAAATCCACCGTGGACGTCAGGTCCGTGCTGACGCGGACGCCTGCCATGGTCAGCACGTTGTAGCCGATGAGTTGCGCCGTCACGGCGCGCGGCCCGGGCGGGACGAGCAGGATCACGTACCGCCCGTCGGCATCGGATACGGCGCCCAACCTGTGGCCCTCGACAACCACCGCGACTCCAGGCAGCGGCGCGCCGTCGGGGTCGGTCACCGTCCCGGTGATCTTCCCGGTGGTTCCGGCGATGGCGGCGGCGCACGCCAACAGGACACAGGTTGCAGCAAGAAGAGTGCGCCATGGCGATGGCCGAGGCATCCGAATCATGACTATGCTCCCGTCTGGCCGAGGTCCGCTCTTCGGCGTCGCCGCCACGCGATGCGCCGTCACTTCCGCGCGATGCGGACGCTCCCGTCCGATGCTACGTCGATCCGGTACGCGAGGCCGTCGGACCGGTCTCTCCAATGGGGCAGCCGGCCGCCCCAATAGACTTCGTCCCAGCCAAGGTGCGCACCAACTAGCCCCAAACACCCAACGGCGCCCTGTGTGCCGTTGACGTTGCTGCGCGGGGTCGCAGACACGTCCGTAACCGAGGCGCCACACCACCCGATGGCGTTCGTGCCTTTCGTGCTGCTCGCGAACGCGCCGTCCGGCGTCCGGAACTCGCGCAGGTAGTCGGCGACTCCCTCGGCGGTGGCGATCAGGTCGTTGCGTCGGTAGTCGGATTCCTGCATGCAGGTCAGGCTCATGTAGGCCGTATTCAGCGGGATGCACATGTCGTCGAAGCTGCGGTAGAAGCCACCGTCGGCGTGGTGTTGGATGCACGAGTCCGCCAGGCGGTCCATGTGCGGGACGGGCATCCCCATGCCGGAATGGAAGCGCCCTACAACCTTCAGCGTGCCGGATATCTGTTCGTGGAGTGGGATCGACCCCGCTCCCCACATGCCCGTATCCGGGTTCTGCTTCGAGAGAATGAACTCGATGCCCGCGCGGAGGTGGGGGATGTACTCCTCGTGCCCCTCGTTGACGTGTCGGAACAGCTCGACCGTTCGCGACGCCGCCGTTGAACCGATCGCCCATGGCGCGTCCCAATCGCCGGATTTCACGTATTCGAGATAGGCGTCGCCGTCGGGCGCGCCGGGCTTGCCGACGTTGTACCGGTACTCGTGGAGTGGATCGGCTCCGAGGCGTCGCAGAAGGGCCACCGCGTACTTGGTTACCGCGAGGCGGAAATCCCGATAGGCGCGTTCGTCATCCGGGTGGGCAAAGCGAGCGTCGAGGTGAGGGTCGACGAAAAGGCCTGTGCCTGCGTCCTGGCAGCTCCGGACGAACGAGACGGTCTCCTCGACTTCGCGCGTATCCATCTCGGGTGCATGCCGGCTGAACGACTGAAGGAAGCCGAGGCACCCCTTGCTCGACGGGAAGTCGAACGGCATGTCGGCATCCGCGCAGGCCCGAAACAGACCCGGGCGCGCTTCGTCCATCAGCGAGGCGGCCCACGAGGCTACGCTTCGCGGTACTTCGGCGATCCAATTCGGCGCACCCACGGCGTGGTCACCTCGGGCGCCGGGGCGGCTCGACCTCGTTGCGGCTGTGCTCCTCGATAATGAAATCTCCAAGCAAGAAGCCGACGACGATCCCTCGGGGTCGCTTGAATATCCCCTTCACGCGATAGATGGCGCCCTTCAGCGGCACGCCTCGTCGCGTCTGCACCCACATCTGACCGGTGTTGTCCGTAACTTTGTAGTAGTCCTGCTGAGTGAGCGGAACATCCTGCGTGTCGAGCACTTTGAGCACAAGCTCGACCTGCTGCCCCTCGTACTTTTCTGGCTGCCGTTGCATCCCACTGATGTTGAGCGAGCCGCAGCCTGCGACCATTACTGCCACGGTGGCCGCCGCGATCACTGCCACCGGAATCCGTCTCAGTAATCTCATAGATGCCCCCTGCTGTCCTGAGTCCGAAGCGCGCTGCAAGTACGATGCCGTCTCGATATCGGTCGATCGCGACGTACTCGCGCCCTTCGCTTCACTCGGTTTGCTTATGCGGTTCGCCTGCTGTCGGCCGTCTGCGGTTGATCGTACACGCCGCAACGCCCGCTCCGAAGCCGTTGTCTATGTTGACGACCGTGATGCCGGCCGAACAGCTGTTCAACATCGCCAGTAGAGCCGAGAGACCGCCGAAGTTGGCTCCGTAGCCGACCGAGGTGGGGACCGCGACAATCGGCACCTCCACCAGGCCGCCAACGACACTGGCCAGCGCTCCCTCCATTCCGGCGGCAACGACGATGACGCTTGCCGCACGCAGCCGGTCGATGTATCCGAGCAGCCGGTGCAGACCGGCGACGCCGACGTCGGCAACCAGCGACGCCGGATGGCCCATCGCCCGAGCTGTCTCAAGGGTCTCCTCGGCGACGGGCAGATCGCTCGTTCCGGCGCAGACGACGAGTATCTCGCCGTCGACCTCGGGCGCGGTGTCCGACTGTCGGTAGCTGATGGTCCGCGCCGTCGGGTTGTGAGACCCGTCAGGTACGGCCTCCAGCAGGGGCGCGACCTGGTCCGCGGTCACTCGCGTGGCCAAGAGATCGGCCCCGCTGCCCACAATCTTGCGGGCGATCTGCACCACCTGATTGACCGTCTTCGGTTCGCAGAGTATCACCTCTGGGAGGTTCTGCCGGAGCGAGCGGTGATGGTCGACGTGTGCGAAGCCTATGTCCTCGTACGGCAGCTTCCGCAGGAACTCCATCGCGTCGTCTGTCGACGTGGCTCCGGAGCGCACCCGGTCCAGAAGGTCCCTGACTTGATCGCGCATCATGCCGCTGCGCCCTCCTCGAAATCGGTGTCGCGAAGACGAACCGCGTACGCCTCCATTGCGGCCAGAAGATCGTCGGCGTCGTCCAACCCGAATGCCGCCTTGCGAAACGACGCCGAATCCGGCATCGAAGCTGTGTATCTGCCAAGATGCGCCCGGAACTTCCTCACCGCGCTCAACTGGGGCCTAGTTCGCAGCATCAGGGCAAGGTGAGCCGACGCTACGTGCATTCTATCCTCCGACGATGGCTCGGCCACTGCGACGTTTCGCGCCGCGGCGTTGATGCCGGCGAACAGCCACGGCATTCCGAGCGAGCCGCGTCCGGACATGACTAGATCGCATCCGGTTTCGTCGAGCATGTCAAGCGCATCGCGCGGAGTGACAATGTCTCCGTTGCCTATCACGGGGATGCTCACTGACTCCTTCACCATCCGAATTACTTTCCAGTCGGCCTTGCCTTTGTACATCACGCGTTGCGTCCGTGCGTGCACGGCGATCGCTTGCGCTCCGTTGTCCTCGACTACGCGCGAGATGAGGTCGGCATTCACCGTGTCCCATCCCGAGCGAATCTTCGCGGTGACGGGTGCTCTCCGAGCTGCCTTCACTGCCGCGGCGACGATGCTGCCGAGGAGCGCCGGGTTCTTGAGGCAGGCCGAACCGGCCTCGCGCTTCACGACCTTCTTGACGGGGCAGCCGAAGTTGAGATCAATAATGTCTACGCCACAATCCTCCACAACCTGCACTGCATCGTGGACCACGTCCGGGTCGGACCCGAACACCTGCGCCGCGATCGGTCGTTCGTCGTCGGTGAAACCCATCATCTTGCGCGTCTTCTCGTTGCCTCTGACCAGTCCGTCGGCGCTGACGAACTCGGCATACACAGCCGACGCGCCCGCCAATCTGCAAAGCCAACGGAAAGGATGATCGCACATTCCGGCCATCGGAGCCAACACTGCGTGGCCAACGACCTCCACCGGGCCGATCTTCACAACCCGATCCGCGACCGCCGAAACCTGCGGCAACTTCGAGACTCCGCGGTCGATCACCGACGCCAGATCGCCTTCATACATCGAGAGATCGAACGTCCCGGCGCGGTTCTTGCGTCTTCGCGGTCGCCCCGTCACTTGCCCTCAGCCTCCCGATGCAGGAGCTTCAGGACCGCCCGGGGAGACCTGGCGTCCACCAGACGATCGACAACGCCCTCGCCCGCCACTGCGCGGCTCACCCACGAAAGAGCCTGAACGTGATGGGATGCCCCCGTGTTCGGCGACACGACCAGGAACGCGACGCGCACTGGCGCTTCGTCGGGCGAATCGAAGTCGACCCCCATCGGGGCGACGCCGCACGCAAGCATGACGCGAGGCGCGATGTCGCTCTTCGCATGGGGGATCGCCACGCCTCCGCCGATCGCGGTAGACCGCGTGGCTTCGCGTTCCATGACCGCACCTAGGTGTGATGTGTCATGACGTTGTCCTCACCACGTGCACCGGCGAACGTACGGCATGCAGTCGTAGAACGCACCCCACACAACAGCCTGGGGACGCACACTGCCGGAACTCTTGGCGCTGTCGTCTCAACCGCGTGTCCATCATCAACTTCCTCAGCTTGGGTGGTGACAACGTCATGACATTCCACACCTAGGATGCGCTGCTCGTCCTTCTGCGCCCACGCTCGAACCAGAAGCGCCACCAGCCGCTCAATCCATTCGGCTTTCGACCTGGGCGTCATGTGCAGGTTGATCGCGTCCCTCAACAGCAGATCGCTCGTGTTCATGTGTCAGACTCGCTCCTCGGATTATCCACGTTCTCTGCCAGAATGTCGCTGCCCACGGCGTCGACGACGCGCGCACGAACCCACTGCCCCTCGGGCAGAGGCCCGGGCGCGGAAACATGGACTATCCCGTCGACTTCCGGCGCTTCGTACTGTGACCGGCCCTCGGCTCCCGAATCGGTTGTTCGATCGATCAGGACGCTGAACTCGTTGCCGATTCGACCGCGATTGACGTCTTCCGTGATCCCGTTCTGGATGTCCATCACCAAGTCGCGTCGCTCTTCTCGGACCTTCACGGGCACGGTACCGTTCATAGCCGCGGCGTCGGTGCCCTCTTCTTTTGAGTATGCAAAGACGCCGAGCCACGTGAAGCGAGCTTCGGGGAGGAAATCGACCAGATCCCTGAAGCGACGCTCCGTCTCCCCAGGCATTCCGACAAGCAACGACGTGCGCAGAGCGATGTCCGGGATCCTGTTGCGCAGTTTCTCGATCAGGGATTCGATCCCGGCGCGGCTGGAGCCGCGTTTCATCCGATCGAGGATCGCATCGTTCGCGTGCTGTATCGGGACGTCCAGGTAGGGTACCTCGTTCTCGCGCTCGGCGATGGCGTCTATCATCGCGTCGTTCACGTGGGACGGATGGGCGTAAAGCAGCCTCAACCAACGAAGGCCGTCGATATCGGAAATGTTCCGCACCAGCGAAGTGAGCGAGTCGCTGCCGGGCAGATCGGCTCCGTATGAGGTAGTGTCCTGAGCGACGAGGTTGATCTCCTGCACGCCCAGATCGACCAGCTTTCGGCTCTGCTCGACGAGGTCGGCCATCGGTGTGCTCACGTGCGGGCCTCGGATGGCGGGGATCGAGCAGAAGCTGCACGTGTGCCCGCACCCCTCCGATATCTTCAGATAGGCCCAATGTCGAGGGCTGATAAGCACACGTCCGCCCAGTTCCGCCGGCGACTCGCGCTCGATCCCGAGATACTCGTCGAGCTTGGCGACGAGCTGACGCTCTTCCGACCACGGGACGATCAGGTCGGCTTCGGGTAGGCCGTCGCGGAGTTCGTCGGCGTACCGCTCGGCGAGGCATCCGGCCACAACGAGCGCGCGGACGCCCTCGGTATCTTTCAGGCCGGCGACCTGCATGATCACGTCGATGCTCTCCTCTTTCGCCGCTTCGATGAAGCCGCACGTGTTCACGAGGACAACGTCGGCGTCTTCCGGCCGGGATGTGACGCCGTAGCCGTTCACCTGTAGCGCGCCGAGCATCTCCTCGGCGTCCACCTGAGCCTTCGCGCACCCGAGCGGAATCAGCGATACGCTGGGCATCCCATCGCGCGGTGGCGAGATGGGCGTGGCGCCGATGACCGGAATCACCTGGGCGCCACTGCGTCCGGCGGGCGGGTTGGAAAGTGTGGGGAGTACCCTCACCATTTGGCGTAGGACC
>CAZSJP010000079.1:7907-10947 GCA_964606675.1 uncultured bacterium | reverse complement strand
CCTCGGCGTCGACGGCATCATCAGCAACTGGCCCGAGCGCACGATAGAGGCGCTCTCAGCACCAAAGTAGCTAGGAGAAGCCCCATGTCGGGCCCAGTTCGAGTCCATCCTTCCAACCCGAAGTTGTTCGAGTTTCGCGGCCGGCCGCTCGTACTCGTCACCGCGACGGAGCACTACGGTGCGGTGCTCAACAGGCCGTTCCGGTTCGAGCGCTATCTCGCCGATGCAGCCGAGAACCGTGTAACGCTGACGCGGCTCTTCATGCTCTTCCGAGAGCTGCAGTCGTCCGTGAACCCGTACTCGACCTGCAAGCCCGAGTCGCCCGACTACATCGCACCGTTCGTGCGGACCGGACCCGGCCGCGCGCTCGACGGGCAGCCGCAATTCGATCTGGACCAGCCGAACCCTGAGTTCTTCGAGCGCCTGCACGCATTTCTCTCGCTGGCAAGCGAGTACGGCATCGTAGCCGAGGTCGTGCTGTTCAGCAACACGTACGCGCCCGGAATATGGGCGCTGAACCCGCTGAATGCCGCGAATAACGTCAGTGATGTTGAAGAGATCGAGTGGTCGGAATACAATACCGAGCGCTACCCGAAGCTGCTGGCTCGGCAGGAGGCGCATGCGCGCAAGATAGTCGAGGAGACGAACCGCTACGATAACGTCATATACGAGATATGCAACGAGCCAGGAGGCGGCCTCGCAGGCGAAAACAACCCGACGGTGGATGAAGTCGACCAGTGGCAGAAGACGATTGCCAGCATCGTCCGAGCAACGGAAGACGGCCTCCCGAACACGCATCTGATCGCGGGGCAGGAAGCGCTGACCTACGATCCGCGAGGATTCACGACCACCAAATCGTTCAGAGACTTCCCGGTCGACGTCGTCAACGTGCATCCGCTGCCGAGCACGCAGTTCGAGGATGGCGTCTACGACATGGGTGAGTTCATGTCGAAACAGTTGCGGCTGAGAGCCGTTCGCGACTACTGCCTGGCGACCTACGACGAGCCGAAGCCGCTCAACCTCGACGAGGACAACGCGGCGAGCCAATACAAGGACTTCGACGGGTGGACGATACATCGCAAGCGCGCGTGGACGACGCTCCTCTCGGGCGCGCACTACGACTACATCGACTTCTCGATCATCAACTATTGCGAGGCCGGAACGACCGAATCGCAGGCCTGCATTCGGAGTTGGATGAAACACCTGTCGTCCTACGTCCACGCTATCGACCTTGTCCGCGCCCGGCCCGTGACGGGGTTCGTCACGTCGCAGCCCGAGCACGTCCTTGCGAGCGTGCTCGCCGTCGGCGACGAGGAATACCACGTCTATCTTGCAGACGAGCGGGAGCTGGATGAGCCGGGGTGCGGGTCGGCCATCGCGGGACGTATCGTCGTTGATCTGCCGGACCGGAAGTGCGACCTGGCGTGCTATTCGCCCGCTACGGCTCAGTTCTCGCCGACTGTGACGATCGACGGCGGCGACGGCGTCGAAGTGGCGCTACCCGAGTTCGAGCACGACGTCGCGCTGCGTTTCCGGCCTCGTCGGGGTACCTGAACGCTGCTCCCGAGCGCCGACGTACAACCGGCCTCGAATGCGCGGCCTGCATCGCCCCGCCGCACGTCAACGGACGCAGTTGGGCGCGTGCGCCCAACTGCAAGCGGCTAGGCGTCCGCGCCTAACCGCGCGCGCATCTCATCCGGTACCGATACCACGTACACCTGCGTGATGCCGGTGGCGTCTGAATCGAACACGGCCATGGTTCCGTCGTCATTCAGATTCGCGTGCGTGTGGGTCGATTGCGGATGGCCTTGCGACGCGCCGGTGAAGCACAGTCGCTCACGCTTCTTTGTGCGCACGTTTATGAGCCACAAGCCTTCGTCGGGCCAGTTCGAGTCGGCGACGATCCACTCGCCGTCCGTCGACGCGCCCGAGTGCCAGAAGTACGGCCCCTCGGCGACCAGTTCCGGCTCACGCCCGTCGCGGGACATCAGGATGACGCCTCGCCCAGGCATCTGAAGCGTGGCATGGTATCGCCCCGTGCGCCCGAGCCAGCAGTTATGCGCTGTTTCGTACGGCCCCCGCTCCAGGCGCATCTCGATTGGCTCCAGCGTGCGCGTGTCGATGCAGACCGGCTCGGACTCCGTACCCCCATCGGGGCGGCCGTGCTTGAGCGTGAACTGGAACTCCGGTCCGCCGGGGTTCGCCTTCGGGTGGTTCACACGGTCGGCCGTGGCTATCGCCTCCCACTCGCCGGTCGTCAGATCCCAACGAACCACCGCGACCTTGTCGTCGAGCTTCACCATCGAGAAGTAGTGACGTCCGTCGAACGACCTCGCGCCGCGGAAGTAGCCGTGGTGCCGCCCTCCATCGACGTGACCGATCCCCTCGTCTTCCGAAGTGTCAAGCCGCGTGCGATGGCACGTACTTTCCTCCATGTAGAGAGCATGCACGCCGTCGACCGTCAGGCATACGCACGATGCTCCGTCGGGGCTGTCGCCGGAGAGTTTCGTCGGATCGTCGCCGTTGCTCCGCATGGTCATCGCGTCTGGCGGAGCGCCCCGGCCCGAGTGACGACGGGACACGACGATCATCCGCTCGCCATCGGGCGCGAAGGTCGGCGTCTCGTAGTGCATGTGCATGCTCGGCGACGGGAAGCTCGTCACCTGTCGCACGAGCAGACCCGTCGCTGCATCGGTGCGATCGATTCGTTCGGTCTGGTACACCGTTCCTCGCGCCATCGCGCCGGCTCTCCTTAGTCAACGTGCAGGTTGGTCAGTCGACCTACATCGCCCCGCCGCACGTCAACGGACGCAGTTGGGTGCTTGCGCCCAACTGCAAGCGGCTAGGCGTTTGCGCCTAGCCGCACGCGCATCTCATCCGGTACCGACACGACGTACACCTGCGCGATGCCCGTCGCGTCCGAGTCGAACACAGCCATCGTCCCGTCGTCGTTCAGATTCGCGTGCGCGTGCGTCCATTGCGGGTGGCCTTGCGACGCGCCGGTGAAACACAGTCGTTCACGCTTCCTGGTCGCGACGTT
>CAZSJP010000079.1:0-7897 GCA_964606675.1 uncultured bacterium | reverse complement strand
TAATGAGCCACAGTCCTTCGTCGGGCCAGTTCGAGTCGGCGACGATCCACTCGCCGTCCAGCGAAGCGCCCGAGTGCCAGAAATACGGCCCCTCGGCTACGATCTCGACGTCGTCGTCGGTCGTGTCCCGATCCATGATCTGGACCGCCCGACCCGGGGGCAGCTGCGTCCCCTGCTTGCGCCCCGTCCGGCCGAGCCAGAAGCAGTGTGCGAGCCCGTGGGGCCCGTCGGGAAACTCCATTCCGGCGGGCTCAAGCGTTGCGGCGTCGACCCAGATCCTCTCCAGCCGGTAGGAACCGTCCGGCTGCAGGTGTCGAGCGCCTACGCGGATGTCGTTGCCCCCCGGGGTTGGCCATAGGATGGTTGATCAGGTCGGACTCAACGACGATGGTCGGATCGCCGGTCTCGAGATCCCATCGCACCCACGCCAGATGGCCTTTGTAGCGAACGATGGAGATGTAGTAGCAGCCGTCTCGAGTTCTGGCGCCGAAGTCGTACTTGTAGTGGCTCGCGCCTTCGAGGTGTCCGATCTCCTCGTCGGCCGCGTCGTCGAGACGCGTTCGGTGGCACGTGCCGCCCTCCATGTAGACGGCATGGATGCCGTCGGCCGTGATAGTCGCCGACGACGCGCCGTCTGGTCCGCTTCCGGAAAGCTGAATCGGGTCGGTACCGTCGCTCCCCATGGCCAGCAGATCGAACGGTGCGCCGCGCCCGGGGTACCGCATCGCGATGACGAGCATGTGGCCCCCATCCGGTGTGAACGTCGGCGTCTCGTAGTGCAGGTGCAAGCTCGGTGTCGGACTGCTGGTCACCTGCCGCACCAAGAGGCCGGTCGACTGATCGGTCCGGTCGATTCTCTCGGTTCCGTACGCAGTTCCTCGTGCCATGCTTGCCTTTCCGTGGTTGTGAGTGAGGGCCGTCGGCGCCGTGTGCTAGAGGTCTCCGGTCATTCGCGCCCGCATCTCGTCCGGCACCGACACGACGTACACCTGCGGCACGCCCGTGGCGTCCGAGGTGAAGGCCGCCATGCGCCCGTCGTCAGAGAGGCTGGGGCGGGGGTGCGTATGCTCCCAATCCGCGTTCGACGCCCCGGCATAGCAGAGACGCTCTTTGCGGCGAGTCGGGACGCTGATGAGCCAGATGCCTTCGTCTGCTGCGTTCGTGTCGGCGACGATCCATTCGCCGTCGAGCGAGGCGCTCGAATGCCAGAAATGCGGCCCGGTGGCGATCACGTTGGGCCGCGCGCCGCCACGGTCCATGATCTGCACGCCGCGCCCCGGCCACTTCAGCGTTCCCTGATAGCGCCCCGTCCGGCCGAGCCAGGAGCCGTGCGCCATGCCGTACACGCCTCGGTCGAAGAGATCGCCGGGGCCGGGCATCGGCTCCAACGTGTCGCAATGAAGCGTTACGGCCACCTGATCGCTCTCGCCCGGCTCCGACGGCTCGGCCACGCGGCTGAATGTGATCTCCGGTCCACCTGGGTTCGAGGCAAGATCGCCGAAGCCCCGCCCTTCCATGGCGACCTGCTGCTCTCCCGTTGACAGATCCCAGCGAACCAGGGCTTCCCCGTCACCTCTGCCAACGAGGTTGAAGCAATACCGTCCATCGAACGAACATGCGCCGCGGTACGCCCCGCCGGCCTCGGCGTCATCGACATGGCCGAGCTGTTCGTCGCTCGCATCGTCTAGCCGAGTCCGATGCAACGTGCCGCTCTCCAGGTAATACGCGTGGACCCCGTCGGCGCCGAGGCACGCGCCCGACATTCCCGCCGGATCGTCGCCGGAGAGCTTTACCATCTCCGTCCCATCGGTCCGTGCGGCCATCAGATCCAGCGGCGATCGCCGTGTCGAATCCCGAGCCGCGGCGAATATCATACGCGTCGCGGCCGGATCGAACGTGGGTGTCTCGTAGTGCATGTGGACGCTTCGCGTCCGAGCACTCGTTATCTGTCGAACGAGGGCCCCCGTACCCGGATCGATTCGGTCTATGCGTTCAGGTGGGATGCGGCGTCCCCGCTCCATCGCGAGCCCTCATGCTGTTCGTTAGAGCCGGGCAAACGTGGCTCCGGCCTCCCGCGAACAAACGAAACTCCGGCTCGATCCCCAACGGAGCGACGCGGCTTGCCCCGCTGGCTCGTCGTCCCGATTCTCAGTGTGTGACTGACCCTCCGTCCTCGAATAACAGAGCAGCGACCCCTGTCAACATAGCGCCGCCGCGCGAGCAAGATGCACGTACGGCAGAGAAACGCCTGATTCTGGAGAGTTCGCTTTCCTCGGGTCAGGGCACCATGACCGCCGGAGTCGTGCTGCTGGCGTACGCGCTGCTCCTCGGGGCGGACACGTTCCAGATTGGGCTGCTCTCGACGGCTCAGATGGCCGGTGCGTCGCTCCAGTTGCTGAGCGACGCCCTCTTGCGACGCCTGCGCACCAGAAAACGCCTTGGCATCGTCGCGCTCGCCGTGACGGCCGCTGGGCGGCTCCTGCTGGGGTTGCTTCCGGCGATGGCAGCGTGGGTAGCGTTCGACACGCTTCCCTGGGCGCTATTGGCGGGGCTAGTGATTATCAGCGGCTCGGGACAGACGGCCGAGATCGCCCGCTTGTCGTGGATCGCCGACGTGGTGCCCGAGGAGCGCAGGGGCCGGTTCCTCGGCGACCGGCAGTTCGTAGTGCAGCTTGTCGGCAGCATGGCCGCAATCGTCGCGGCGTGGGTGATGGACTGGCAAGGGACATACTCGCCCGAGCACGCAACAGCCACCGGCCAGGGGCTGTTCATCCTCGCGGCCGTTCTCGGCATCGGCAGCATCCTCACGCTGCGCTCAGTCCCCGAGCCGCCGATCGCGACCAGGCCGCGAGCTCGGGGACTCGGCTTCGTGATGCAGCCGGTGCGCGACAAACGTTTCCGGCCCATCATGGTCTACACCGCGCTGTGGAACCTCGCGGCGCCACTGTGCGGGCCGTTCTTCAACTTGTACCTGATCGCCGTTCTGCAGATGCCGTTGGGGGTCGTGGCAATCTACAGCTTCCTTGGCCAGCTCGCGAGCATCTACAGCGTCCGGTTGTGGGGCAAGCTCGCCGACAAGTTCGGGAACCTGCCGGTCCTGCGTCTCTGCGTTGCCGCCAAGACGATATTCCCTCTGCTCTGGGTGTTCCTCTGGCCTGCCGAGGGGGGAGTCGAGCGGGTCCTGATGTTCATCCTCGCCGGTTGGGTCCATCTCTGGCGTGGGTTCAACTCGGGTCAGCAGCTAGCGACGATCAACCTTGCGCTGGGCGCCATGCCTGCCGACGACGGCACTCGCTACCTTTCTGCCTTCCGAACGCTGGGAAACTGGATACACGCGGTGGGGCCCGCGATCGGCGGCCTGATCGCGGCGTGGCTACAGGACGTGGGTTGGTCCGTCCAGTGGAGCATCGCGGCCTTGTTCATGCTATCGGCGGTTGTTCGCGCATGCTCGCTGGCGTCGGTGCACTGGATAGAGGAACCTCGCGCGAAGTCGCTGCTGCATGTGTGGCGCGCGCTCTGCCGCGTCCGTGGCTTCACTCCGAGCCGCGGATTGGGTGCCTTTGTCCGCTTCTGGGGAGGGCCTGTCTGGTCGGGGTTCATCATCGTTCGCGCGCGCTTGGGCGCCCTCACGGCGCAGTGGCGAGGCTTCCCGAACGGCAACGACGACTGAACCGCCGCCGCGAGGCGCCCACGCATGCGTCAGGTGCCTCGGCGCCAATCGGCTGCGCTCGGTAGGTGCGGGCGTCGGAGCGCGTGCAGACCCACGACCATCGGCGCATTGGCGCGTTGAGGTTGCGGGTCCGATGAGCGATCTTCATGTGGGATTGGGAGAGGAGAGTATGTCGCGAAACGCGGTTGTCGTATGTTGTCTGGCGATACTGCTCGCACTCTCGACCGGCTGTTCTCGGGTCGGTCGGGCGCTTGGCGACATGCGCGACAAAGATCCGTTGCTCCGCGCGGCCGCGGCCGAGTCGCTGGGCGTCTGGAGAGCGACCGACGCGACGAGTGCGCTCATGGATGCGTTGGCCGACTCGGTGCCGGGCGTGCGCGAACGGGCGGCGGCTTCCCTTGGCGAACTCGGCGACAGACGAGCAGTCTCGGCGTTGCTGCCCGTGGCGATGTCCGACGCCGACACCGGTGTAGCGCGGTACGCGGCTCGGGCGCTTGCGGCGCTTGCGGCCGATAGCGTAGCCGAGATCGTAGCTCGCTCGCTTGAAGGCACGCCGTCCTCGGTCAGGCTCAGAGCGGGCGAAACGCTCGCGACGATCTTCAGATCGGCCGGTGGCTCGATGGAGAGCGCCTCCCGGGCCAGGCTCGGAGCCGTTCTGGGAGACGTCACGACGTCTACCCAACGCGCTCGCCACGAACTCCCAGGGAACTGGCGCGCGTGGGATGGGCACCTCGGCGGGCGCATCTCCCCGGAAGACAGCGCCGAGGTCGTCGCCGATCAGGTCTCGATAGCGCTCGCGTGGCTTGGCGGCGCCGAGTCCGGCACGGGGCTTCTCAAGGCGATTCTCGGAACGACGTCGCCTCTCGCACGCGACTCGCTGCTCGGCATACTTGCGCTGCGCGACGATGAAGTGGTGATCCGCAGGCTCGCGGCCGAGGTTCGGACGAACCTCGTCGCCGCACGCCATCGCGCGATCGACCTGCTGGGCGGGCTGCCGACCGCATACGTAGTGCGCGCGTTGGCCGCGAGCGCCACCGAGCCTCGGTCGGAGACCCGGCACGCCGCCTGGGAAGCGCTCGTTCGCATTCACGGTTACATGCTTTTCGCCGCCGACATGCGGCCCCCGACCGCGTCGCTCGGAGAGGTCGACCCCGCAGTAGTGGCCGCCACGGACGACGCCACCAACGACGCCGAACCGGCGACCAGGTTGCGTGCGGCGTTCCTTCGTGCAGTCGCGGATCCGGCCGCGTCGACCGGCCTCGCAGCCATCCGACCCCGCGACCCCGCTACCTCCGAGGCGCTCTGCAACGCGCTTGGTGCACTGTCTCCACACGATTCGACCCGGGAAGATGCCGTGCTCTCTCTCATCGCGTCATCGCGGTCGCAGTGGCCACGGGTCAGGCGGGCCGCTATCGTCGCGCTCAGCCGGTGGGACGCCGTAGCCGCGGTGCCTCACGTTCGGTCGCTCGTGGCCGACCCCGACACTTCCGTGGCACATGCCGCGCTCAGAGCCGCGACCAAGTGTCGCGAGCGCAGCCTGATCGCCGCGGTGATGCCGAAACTAGAGGGCCACGCCGCGACGCGGCAACTCGCGGCCGAAGCATTGGCGGCGCTGGCGGACTCGCAATCGGTGACCTACCTGGTGCTGGGCCTGACGAACGACGGCGTCGAGCGTCGCCAGGGATCGGTCGAGGCGATTCGCATCGTGGCCAAGCGCGTCTGGAACACGCCGCTGGAGGCATCGTACCGCGCCGAGCTATCGAGAGCCGAGCCATGGCTTCAGAGAATGGCCGTCGAGGAATCCGAGCCGCGCGACCGGGCGCGCGCCGCTAGAGCCGTCGGCTACATGCCGTCGTACGAGTCGAACGCGACGCTCGGAGTATTGCTCGGTGACGAGGTCGAGGAAGTGAGACTGGCCGCTGCGACGGGGCTTGGTCGCCTCAGGCCGTTGCCCGGCGTCGGGCCGCTGCGGGCGCTGGCCCTCGGTGGCGCGCCTGAAACGAGGACCTCGGCCGTAAGGGCGCTTGCCACCCTCGGGTCCGAACCGGCCACCGAAGCACTGCGGATGGTCTCCGTCGTGGACGCCTCGCCGGCGGTGCGCAATATCGCGCGCAAGGCACTCGATCCGGCACGCCGAGGCAACTAGCGGGTGCTCGGCCGGGTGCACCGCGCGCGCTCCCCGGACCGGCGCATCGCACGCGCTTCCGGGACTTGCGCGAGCGGCTTCGCGTCGCCATCGTAGTGCTGCGGGCCGAGGATGTTCTTGGTGCCACAGAGACGCCGTGAAGGGACTTTTTCCGCCATGATGGGACGCAGAGAGAGAATACTCGCGACATTCAACCACCAGCGGCCCGACCGCATTCCGACCATGCTGGCAGCCCGGGTCGAGATCAACCGCGAACTGGTGAAACACTACGGCGTCGACACCATCGGCGAGGTGGCGGAGATTCTCGGCGCAGACGGATGGGGCCGTGTTGGCGTGGGGATCGACTTTTCGGAGTTCGCGAGCAAGACCAACGGCAAGCTCGAAGGCGACTGCCCATACGCCGGCGGCGATTACATATTCCACGCTGACGACGTCTTCGAGGACGAGTGGGGAGTCGTGAGGAAAGTCGGCTCCGACGGCAAATACGTCGAGTGGGTATCGGGCCCGCTCGTAGACGCAGAAGACCCCGATGAATGGGACTTCCCGACAGTCGACCGGCTGATCGACGATCCGGACTTGGCGGACAAGGTCGCGCGCCTGAAGGCCGACGACTTCATCGTCGATTCCGGGGCGACCATGCCGTACAAGACCGCGTGGGAACTCCGAGGCATGGAGAATCTGCTGGCCGACTACCTGCTGAACCCCGAGTTCGTCGAGAAGCTCTACGACAAGATATTCGCGCTGTACGGCGAGATACTGGCGCGAACGGCGGCGGCGGGCGTCGATACGCTAGGCTTCGGTGGCGACATAGCTATGCAGGATCGCATCATCATGGGCCCCGACGCGTGGCGCAGGATCGACAAGCCGCGCCTCGCCGCTGCGATCAAGCGATGCAGAGACATCAACCCCGACGTGCACGTGAAAATCCACAGCGACGGAGACCTCTGGGCCATCATGGACGATCTGATCGAGATCGGCTTCGACATCATCGACCCGATCCAGCCCGAATGCATGGACCCGGTCGAAGTGAAACGCCGCTACGGCGACCGGATAGTCCTTCACGGTTGCGGAAGCCTCCAGCAGACGTTGCCGTTCGGCACCGTCGACGACGTGCGCGATGAGGTGGTCGGCCTCATCGAGAACTGCGGGCAGGACGGCGGCCTCGTGATCAGAGCGTCCAACGCCATCGGTTTCGACGTACCCGTTGAGAACGTCGTCGCGTTCTTCGAGACCGCGAGGGACTACACGCTGTGAGCTACCAGCCAGCGATGTACGCATGCGAGTCACGGCGATCTCCCGGAGAGCCGGCTTGACGGAACCAGAGAACACCCCGAGGCCGCCGCTGCGGCAGGCCACCGGCGCGATATCGTTCGCCAACCGTCTGGATCATCTGCTGGCCCGGCTCGCGGTGAATCGCTCCGGGCACAAGGTCGACCCCGGCCTCTACTCGCTCGGCAACCCGACGCCGGCATCCGCCGTGTTCGTCACGGCCAACTACACGCTCAGCTTCGACGCGCTCAGGTCGGCCCTCGACGGAATCGACGCGTACATCCTCGTGCTGGACACGAACGGGGTGAACGTCTGGTGCGCCGCTGGCAAGGGGACGTTCGGGACCGACGAGCTTGTGCGCCGGATCGGCGAGTGCGGGCTCGGCGATGTCGTTTACGGTCGGTCGCTCATATTGCCGCAGCTTGGCGCCCCAGGGGTGGCCGCACACGAGGTCCGAGAGCGGACGGGTTTCTCCGTTCGATACGGCCCCGTTCGCGCCGCGGACCTGCCGGCGTATCTGGAATCTCGCAGGGCAACGCCACAGATGCGTCGTGTGCGATTCGGTCTGCGTGACAGACTCGTGCTGGTCCCGGTGGAGGTCGTGCATTTCTTCCCCCTGATTGCCGTTGTGGTGGCCGTCGCTCTGTTCGCCGGTGCGTATCTTGCCGCGGCCGGCGCCATCGCGGCCATCGTGGCGGGTGCGGTTCTCTTTCCCGCGCTGTTGCCGTGGTTGCCGGGGCGCGACTTCAGCGCCAAGGGGTTCGTGCTGGGCGCCATAGTCGCGTTGCCGTTCGTGTACGCGGCCGCAGTAG
>CAZSJP010000078.1:2747-10974 GCA_964606675.1 uncultured bacterium | reverse complement strand
AGCAGAGGCCGAGTGCATAGAACTGCGGGCTCCCCTGCCCGATGGCTCTCGGATGGAGTATGCGCTGGCCAGCCAACGCGCGAAATTCCGCATGGCATCGGAGAATCCGGAGAAGACCGCTGTCGTCGAGCAACTGCTGAAGCGGCACGACGGCGACCTCGTGCTCATCATTGGGCAGTACCTGGATCAGCATCACGACCTCGCCGATCACATCGGTGCGCCGCTTGTCACCGGCCGCACCCCGGCCGCGAAGAGGGAGGAGCTGTACGACAGCTTCCGACAGGGGCGCGATCATCGGCTGGTTGTGTCCAAGGTCGGAAACTTCGCCATCGACCTGCCCGATGCGAACGTGCTGATCCAGGTGTCCGGCACGTTCGGCTCGCGTCAGGAGGAGGCGCAGCGCCTCGGGCGAATCCTCAGGCCGAAACGCGACGGGGCGCCAGCAACGTTCTACAGCCTTGTCACCCGCGAGAGCAAGGAACAGGATTTCGCCATGAATCGGCAGCTGTTCCTCACCGAGCAGGGGTACCGCTATCGCATAGCGGAAGCGGCCGACTTACTCAGAAGCGCCGAGGAGGAGAGCTGATGCCTCTTGTCGCGCGATCGGCGCGTCCGGCCGGCCTGTGGGCGGCGTTCGTCGTTGCAGTGTCGCTCGCGGCATGCGGCCCCATATTCGACTCGCAGGTCAAGGCGTTTGCCGAAGCCGACGGTCTGCTGGCCGCCGGCAGATACGAGCAGGCGATTCGCGCCTACGACGCATTCGCGCGGACCTACCCCGGAAGCCATCTGGCCGACGATGCCTACATGAGAATCGCCTACATCTACCTTCACAGGTCGAGCGAGACCCGCTCATGGCCTGGATGGGACGGCGCCGACTACCGGAAAGCACGCGAGACCCTCGATAGGCTCGTGAGGCGCTACCCCGCCAGTGATCGCACGTTCGAATCGCGAAACTGGATATCGCTGCTGGACGAGTACCTCGCGCTCGCGACGCTAAGGCTGGCGGCCTCGGACAGCACCAGAGCTTCGACGGAACTGAGGCGCGACGGAGCCTTCCCCCCGGCAAGGCCGCTGAGAGACGCCCTGGCGCGTAGCGGCGAACGGAACGCCCGGCTGGTTGCCGAGAGAGACAGCTTGCGTGCCTCGGCAAGACGACTCGCCGCGGCCAACGACGACCTCAGGAAGGAACTCGAACGCGTCTGGTCGGACACGGAGCGCATGCGCAGTCTGCTGATCGAACTGGAACGGCGGTCCGGCGACTTCTGAGCGTGACGGCGACGCCCTCGCGCCTGAAGACGACGCGCATTCGGGGCCGCGCTACGGGGTTTCGATGGCCGACCCCCTCGGCGGCCGCAACCTGTCCCGGATCTCCGCGACGTTCCATTCGAGGCGAGCAACGTCCCTGCGGTCGAGCCGGATCACCAGCGCAAGCTGCGCTTCGGGCGCCCACAGGATGTCTTCCCCTACCGCGTTGATCCGGTCGAAATAGAGGATTGCGGCGCCGGTCGATTCATACTCGTACCCATGCCGGTACGTATACCCCCTTGTCTCCGATGCGCTGTGGGGATTGTACCGCGTCACCTCGCGGTCGACGTACCTGCGTTCGGCCGTTCGCGGGCCGGAGAACACTTTCCGCGAAGGCTCATAGTCGATGTCGTTCTGATCGGTGAGGTAGATCGTGAGCTTCTCGAGCGAGAACGGATTCGAGAGATTAGCGGAGGCCCTCAGTTCGACACGGAATCTGTCGGGCCACGCGTGCACGCTCTGGTATGCCGCCGCGATGGTATCGCACGAAGCGCCGCTCGTATCGTCCGCGCACAGGCGCATAACCTCGGCAGCCACCAGCGTATCGGCAAACAGCGTCGCTTCGATCGCCAGCTTCTCTTCATGGGTCGGGCGCTCGACGATGGCCGACTGGCTGCTGACCAGGTCGTCGCCGCCGAATGTCCGCCTGAAGCCGTAGCTCGCGGTCCACTGGTTGACCAGCTTCCGATAGGGCGTCAGGTCCTGCTCCGGCTGCCGCGAGCGCGGCGTGCACGCAGCCCATTGGAGCGCGCCGGCGGCCATCGCGAGCGCCAACGCGTGTGCACACAAACGTCTCATCGCGCCTCCACCTCTCTCAGAATATCCGCGCCCGCTTGTCGGGCCGCCGCTTGGTCCGTTCCGCATCATTGCGGGCGCTCATCGACACTGTCCATGCGCCTCTTCACCTCAGCGTAGACGTCGGCAGGGAGCGGCCCTGCGTCCACCAGTTCGCGAACATTGCCGGCCAGGTGCTCGGCGCTGAGCGTGCCGACTATGATCGTATGAACGGAAGGATGCGTGAGCGCGTAGCGCAAGAGGAATCCCGATCGGCTCTCGCCGATGCCCAGGAGTTCACCGAGGCCACCCTCGCCGAACTTCTTCCATGTGTCGGCCGGGCCGCGACCTTCGCCCTTCGCAACGCCGCCCCGGACGATCGTGCCCGCGCCGGCCTCCGCCGCACGGGTAATCAGCAGTTCGTGCTCACGTTGCAGTGCCGAGTAGGGTACCTGGAACGTGTCGAAATCTCCCGAATCGATGTAGTCGGGCAGATATGGGAGCGTCGACGAGTTCCCGATCCACCTAACTCTGCCCTGGTCGCGCATGTCATTCAGCGCGCGCACGAGCCCCTCATGGCTGCACACGTCGGTCGGCGGCCCATGGAGCTGCATCACGTCGACGTAGTCGGTCCTCAGACGACGGAGGCTCTCATGCAGGCACCGGAACACATTCTCGCGCGTCCAGACGTGATCGGTCTTGTCCGCGGGGCCTTCGGTCGGGACCACCAGGCAACCGCACTTGGTCGCGAGGTAATACTCGTCGCGACGGCCGGATATGTACTTGCCGATGAACTCTTCGCTGCGCCCATAGTCGTTCGAGGTGTCGATGAAGTTGATCCCGCTGTCGAGAACGGCATTCAAGATCGTCTCGGCCTGCGACTCGGTCACGGGACGGCCGTTCCAGATTCGGCTGCCCCTTATCTCCATTGCACCGAATCCGAGTCGCGTAACCTCCAACCCGGTTCGGCCCAACGTGGCCCTCGGTATTGCGCCAGGCACGTGATCCTCCTTGGCTTGGCAGGTGTTGAACGCCGACCGCGCCGCGGGATGGCTCCCACGTGGCCGCGTCGGCCCCACACTGAATATACGAACACCACGCCACCGCGGGAGAGTTGCAGCCGACCGCCGTTCCTTGGCTCGCGACTACGTCCGTCGGACGCGCGTACGCTATCTTCTGGCGTGTGTGCTACTCTCCGCGCGCCAGACACACGGCGGAGCGGACGAAGCGCCGAATGTCTCGCCTCGGGAGCGAGGGGAAAGGAACAACATGGGAGCCGATGGCCATGTACTCGGGATGGGCCAAATGCTGGTCGAAGGTGGGAACCTGGCAGGGAATCTCCGACGCGCGGTCGAAACGATCGAGACGGCGGCAGCCCGCGGATGCCGGATCGTAGTGCTTCCGGAGTGCCTCGACGTTGGATGGACCCACCCCTCGGCCCGGACCGACGCGGCCCCCATCCCAGGACCATCGAGCGACGTACTCGCCAAGGCGGCCAAGGCTTCCGGAACGCTCGTCGCGGCCGGCCTGACAGAAAGGGATGGCGACCGCATCTTCAACTCGGCGGTGCTGATCGACGCGAATGGCGACGTGCTGCTAAAACACCGCAAGATTAACGTCTTGGGGATAGCTCGTGACCTCTACTCCATCGGGGATCGCCTGTCGGTGGCCGATACGCCCGTCGGGGTAGTGGGTATGAACATCTGCGCGGACAACTTCCCGGACTCGCAGTGCTTCGCGCATTCCCTCGCTCGTATGGGCGCACAGTTGATCGTATCTCCGTCGGCGTGGGCGGTCGACGCAGACCATGACAACGCCGAGCAACCGTACGGCGGGATGTGGCAGGGATCGTACTCGACCATCGCAAAGCAATACGGCATATCGGTATTCGGCGTCAGCAACGTCGGGTGGATGACCGGAGGGCCGTGGGATGGCCGAAAGTGCATCGGCTGTTCGTTGGCCGTCGGCCCTGAAGGGAACGTGATCGCGCAGGGCGAATACGGCGAAGCCGCGCATGGGCTAGTCGTCGTGCCGTTCGGCGGGACGACCTCCGGGAGCTGACCTCATGCCCGATCGCTTGGGTGGCTCGTAAGGAAGGATATGCAGAGCCGGCGAGGGCCGACAACACCAATTCGCCGGCGGCTACGAGCCGGACCGGCCGAACAGCCGAGACCACGCGGAACGTCTGGGAGGCTCGGGATCGGGCGCTTCGAGATCCCACCCTTCGTCGACCATCGGCTCCTCCTCGTCCGACGGCGTGAATATGCCGCCGCCGCGAACGGTCCGCAGCGTCTGTACGAGGTCCGCCGGCATCCTCGGGTCCGCCATCAGCGCTCTTACTTCCCGCGAACGGACTGTCTGCGCTACCGACGCTTCGAAGAGCACCTCGGGCATTGTCCAGATGCAGAAGAGATACATGAACTTCAGGTGTTCGATGTTGCCAACGTCCTGCCGGATCATCTGGAAGACGCGCCTGAGAAACTGCCCGGCAACAGCGTCGTCGAGGCCCACGCTGCTGAGGTCGGTCAGCATAACGTCGGTGCATCGATTGAGCAGATCGTCTGTAAACGAGTGTTCGGGCGTTGATATGATGACCAGCGCGTCGGTGATTCTGTCTTCCTCGTAGGCGGCAGATGCTCGGAACCGACCTTCGTACCTGGCAAGGCTCTCGATGGTCGCTTTGATGCAGTACAGGAACCGCGTCTTCATCTCGACGAGCCGGCGCTCGGGTGTCCGCAAATCCGGGTCGTCGGCGGCGCCGGCCAACTCGGCGAGCCACCCGCTCAGGATGAATGTCGGGTTGAAATAGTGGCTTAGGAAAGTCGAAACAGTGGCAATGAGAGTGTTCTCCATCGCCTGCTTCTCTGCGGGGCTGCCGCCCGAGGTATGATCTTGCAAACTAGCAGACATACGGCTATCCACTGTCCACGTTCCGGTTGCCATGGATCGAGGACTATTTCTTCGTGAGGTACTGCCCGAGCAATTCCGTGAACGACGCCGGCGTGAATGGCTTCACCAAGTAGTCCTGGACTTTCAGCATCGCCGCGCGAGTCTTGTACACCTGTTCGCTCTTGGATGTCAGCAGGATGATCGGTACTTCAGAAAGTTCCGGCATTTCACGTAACGACTTGACCAACTCCAGACCGTTCATGCGCGGCATGGCTACGTCGCTGATGACCAGGTCCGGCGGATCCTTGATGGCGATCGTCAGTGCCGCCAAGCCATCCGGCGCTTCGGTGACCCGCGCGGCAAACTGCTTCTCGAGCAGGAGCCGAACCAGTATGCGGGTGTTCTGCATGTCATCGACGACCAGCACGTTCGGTTGTCCAGAAGGTGACACGCTAGTTTTCCTCCGAAATCGGCTTCCATGAACCGGTTAGTTCGTCCAAGGCAAGCACGAAGTGGTACGTGCCCGATTGGTCGTCTCAGATCGCGTATTCAAACATGTGCCCAACTTTGCCCTGTTGCTCGATGTCCGTCTCCCCTGCAACGGGGATAGCATTACAGTCGGTAACCCAGCCGCTCCGGTCAACCACTACGCAGCCGCAAAGCGCTCCGTCCGGCCAGTTGAGGAGGACAAGGCACGTCTCGGCGTCGGGCTGTCGAGCGCGCCAGCCCCACACCTGGCGAATGTCCCAGACGGGGCAAGCCTCGTCGCGCATCGATAGCATGCCGACCATACCGCGGCGCTCAGGAGGCACGGGTTCCCCCCGGACCCAAAGCAGCACTTCCCGGACACGATCCAGCGGAAGCGCCAGCGGAACGTCGCCGACCCACATGGTCAACCAGCGTTGTATCTGAGAGTCCATCCCGTGGCGTTCCTTCTGCTGGGTCAAGCTTCGCCGCGTCCTTCGTTCCACGCGGTCTTTGCGGCGGGCAACTCCGCCAGCCATTGGCCGATCTCCGCCGGCGCCATGATCTGGTCCACCGCTCCCAACTCGACGGCTGCGCCGGGCATGCCGTATACGGTCGAGCTTTCCTCGTCCTGCGCTATCGTGAGGCCCCGGCCCTGCTTGATGGCCCTCATACCGTCGGCACCGTCACGGCCCATTCCGGTCAGCAGAACTGCAACCACGCGCGACCGAAACGCCTTCGCCGCTGAATGAAACAGCACATCGACGGCGGGCTTGCAATGGTGGAGGCGCGGGCCTCTGTCGAATCTCACAACATGCCCTGGCTCCAGTCGGATGTGAACGCCCCCAGGCGCGACGACCACCGTTCCAGGGCGGACGGGCTCACCGTTCCGCGCGAGAACCACCGGCACCGACGCGTTCTGCCCAAGCCACTCGGCAAGGCCGGGTACAAACTCGTCGCCAATGTGCTGCACGAGAGCGATCGGAACGGGGAATCCGGCAGGTATCTCACGGATTATCCGCCGCAGACACATCGGGCCGCCCGTCGACGCGCCGATCACTATCACCTCCGGCAACCAACCCGCGACAATATCCAGGCCTCGCACCTTCTTCGGAGGCTGTGGCTCGGATGCCGGAGCGGCTTCGGGCATGGTGCTAACGGGGCTGGCCCCTCTCCGCCGGCGGACCACGCGGACGCGAGAGAGAACACGCACCTTCTGCAGCAGCTGTGCCGACACGCCGTCCCAGTCAGATCCGCTCGCCAGGTTCGGCTTGGGGAGCACTTCAAGCGCGCCGGCCTCGATTGCAGCGAATGGCACCTGCCGGGCCTGCAGAATGGTCGACGACGTCACGATCAGAATCGGCGTCGGGAACTCCGACATGATCTGCGCCGTCGCAGCCAGCCCGTCCATGCGGGGCATGTCGACGTCCATCAGAACGATGTCGGGGCGGTGACGACGCGTCAGGTCGACCGCTTCGGCGCCGTCGCACCCTTCCGCCACAACGACCACGTCGGAGTCCTCGGCGAGCAAGCGCCGAATCGCGCTCCGAACGGTCGCCGTATCGTCGACTATCAGGACCCGAGTCATTCTTCCTGCCCCTCGTGTACCAGCCGTGCCACCGTCGACAGCAGACCCCGGCGGTCCGAGGCCCCCTTGACGATGTATGCGTCCGCTCCGGCTTCGATGCCGGCCAGCCTGTCTTGTTCTTTGTCGCGCCCCGACACTATCGCTACCGGCAATGTGGGCCACTCCTTGCGAATCTCGCGCACCAACGTCAGTCCATCCATCACCGGCATGGCCACGTCGCAGACGACGATGTCGGGCAACTGCTTTCTGAGCACCTCCAGCGCGGCGACGCCGTGCTCAGCCAGCAAGACGCGGTAACCGGCCAATTCGAGCACGTTCTGCATCAGCTGCCGCATCGTCGGCGAATCGTCTACCGAGAGAACCGTCGGCACGCCGGGGGCCTGGTCGGCCGGAGTTGCGGAAGCCTCGGGAGCGTCGTCGACGACCTCGAGTCCGCTGAACGCCGCCGCCAGAGCGCTCGCATCCATGATTGGTGCCACGCGCCCGTCTGCAAGTAGGGTGCACGCACCCACCCACTCCGTCCTCGGCACCAGACCTCCCAGGTCCGTGACGAGAACCGGGCGCTCGTCGAGAACGCGGTCGACCAACAACCCTATCGCTCGCGCATGGTCGCGGACCACGATCGCCTCGCGCGCACCCGTGTGCATCGGAATGTCGGGCAGATATCTTCCCGACGGCACAAGCGGGACGATTTCCGACTCGCCTCCGGCACCGGTTATTTCCGTCTGCTGCGCGCCCGGCTCGACCGCGACCACGCGGTCGACGGAGGTCGTGGGCAGACAGATGGACATCCCGGCCGTACGCGCCTCGACAACGCGCAGCATCGCAGTCGTGAGCGGGAGCACAAGCTCCATCGTCGTGCCCTCGCCAGGCTTGCTGACGATCTCGACTCGGCCTCTAAGTTGCTCGATATTGGTGCGCACAACGTCCATACCGACGCCGCGGCCGGACAGATCCGTCACCGTCTCACGCGTCGTAAGGCCGGCCATGAAGATGAGTTCCAGCGCTTGCGCTTCGGTCAGGGCCGCCGCGGCCTCCTGCGTGAGCCTGCCGTTGCGTACGGCTTTCTCTCGCAGCGCGCCGGTGTCGATCCCTTTGCCGTCGTCGGAGACCTCGATCGTCATGGAATCCCTATCCGCCGACACCCGAATAGCAAGGCACCCCTCGGCCGGTTTGCCCTGTTTCACGCGATCTTCCGGCGACTCG